>DATNKQ010000069.1:0-13241 GCA_035603315.1 Thermoanaerobaculia bacterium | reverse complement strand
TCGAGCCGGTGGCGGTGGGAGTGGAAGGAGAGCTGCTGATCGGCGGCGCCGGCCTGGCGCGGGGCTACCTTGGAGATCCGGGGCGGACGGCGGAGCGGTTCGTGCCGGACCCATTCGGGGACGAGCCGGGGGCGCGACTCTACCGCACGGGCGACCGCGTGCGGCGCGGCGAAACCGGAGAGCTGACGTTCGTGGGCCGTCTGGACGGTCAGGTGAAGATTCGCGGGCATCGGGTGGAGCCGGGCGAGGTGGAGGCGGCGCTGCTGCGGCATCCGGAAGTCGCCGAGGCGGCGGTGGTGGCGCGGATGGAGCGGGGAAGCAACCGGCTGGTGGCCTACGTTGCCGGTGCGGGGCGGGAGCCGCGAACGGCGGAGCTGCGGGAGCTCCTGTCACGAAGCCTGCCGACTCCGCTCCTGCCGTCGGCCTACGTGGCAATGGCGGCGCTGCCGCGGACGGGCAGCGGCAAGGTGGATCGGCGGGCGTTGGCGGCCCTGCCGGCGCCCGAGCCGGAGGTCAGGGAAGACGGCTACATGGCTCCGCGCACGCCGATCGAGGAGCTGCTGGCGGGGATCTGGGAAGAGGTGCTGCGGCTCGAGCGGGTGGGGATCACCGACAGCTTCTTCGATCTCGGCGGGCATTCGCTCCTGGCGACGCAGGTGCTGGCGCGGGTGCAGGAGTCGCTGGGGGTGGAGGTGGGCATGCACCGGCTGTTCGAGCGGCCGACGGTGGCGGCGCTGGCCGAGGAGGTTGCCGCACATATCGCAGAGTCGACGGCGGGCAGGAGCATGCCGCTGCCGCCGCCGCTGGTGGCGCTGCCGAGGGTTGCGGGCGAGGGCGTGCCGCTCTCCTTCGCCCAGGAGCGCCTCTGGCTGCTCGACCAGCTGGAGCCCGGCGACCTGTCCTACAACCTGCCCCTGGCGGTGCGGATCCGCGGGCGGTTCGACGCCGAGCGGCTGGCCGCCAGCTTGACCGAGGTGGTGCGGCGGCACGCGGTGCTGCGGACGCGGTTTGCAGTGGTCGACGAGCGGCCCGTGCAGGTCATCGGCCCCGCCGTCCGGCAGGCGCTGCCGCAGATCGCCCTGGACGGTTTGCCGCCGGCGGCGCGGCGGCGGGAGGCCGAGCGCTTGAGCAGGGTGGTGAGTTGGCAGCCGTTCGACCTCGCCGCCGGTCCGCTCTTCCGCGCCGTGCTGCTGCGGCTGGGCGCCGAGGAGCACGTGGCGCTCCTCGTTCAGCATCACATCGTCTCCGACGGCTGGTCGGCGACAGTGCTGGTGCGCGAGCTCGGCGAGCTGATGGCGGCATTGGCGCGCGGCGAGCCGCCACGGCTGCCGAGGCTGCCGGTGCAGTACGTCGACTACGCGCAGCGGCAACGGCAGTGGCTGGCAGGCGAGGTGCTGGCCCGGGAGGTCGCCCACTGGCGCCGCGAGCTCGAGGGCGCTCCGGACGTCCTGGAGCTGCCGTGGGATCGGGCGCGGCCGGTCCGCCGAGGGATGGGACGGGGCTGGAGCGGACGGCAGCCGGTGCGGCTGGACGGCGGCCTGGCGCGGCGGCTGCGCCTCCTCTGCCGCCAGGAAGGGGTGACGCTGTACATGGCCCTGCTGGCGGCCTGGGCGACCCTGCTCGGCCGCTACAGCGGCGCCGACGACCTCCTGGTGGGCAGCCCGGTCGCCAACCGCACCCAGGTGGAGACCGAGGGCCTGATCGGGTTCTTCGTCAACCTGCTGGTCCTGCGGACCGACCTCAGCGGCGACCCCAGCGGCGCCGAGCTGCTGGGGCGGGTGCGCGCCCGCGCGCTCGCCGCCTATGCCCATCAGGACCTCCCCTTCGCCCGCCTGGTGGCGGAGCTCCGGCCCCAGCGAAGCCTCGCGCGCACCCCGCTCTTCCAGGTCGTCCTGGTCCTGCAGAATGCGCCCACCGCACCCCTGGCCATGCCGGGGCTCTCCCTCGAGATGGTGGAGCTGGAAGGCGGTCCCGCCCGCTTCGACCTCACCCTCGCGCTCGCCGACACCGCCGGCGGCATCGGCGGCGTGCTCGAGTATCGCCGCGACCTCCTGGATCCGCCCAGCGCGGCGCGCCTTGCTGGGCACTTCGAGGCGCTGCTCTCCGGCCTCGTCGGCGATCCCCGGTGCCGCCTCTCCCAGCTTCCTCTCCTGACCGCGGCCGAGGCGGCCCAGCTGCACGTGGAATGGAACGACACCGCCGCCGCTATACCTGCCGGCCACACCGTCCTCACCCTCTTTGCGGCGCAGGTCGAGCGCGGTCCCGAGCGGTTGGCGCTCGCCTTTGCCGACGGCGATCTGACCTATGGCGAGCTCGACCGCCAGGCCAACCGGTTGGCCCACTACCTGCTCGCCCTCGGGGTGGGTCCCGAGGTCCTGGTGGGCATCTGCCTGGAGCGCTCGCCGGCGATGGTGGTCGCCCTCCTGGCGGTGCTGAAGGCGGGGGGCGCCTATCTGCCGCTCGATCCGGGCTACCCGCCGGCACGCCTGGGGTTGATGCTCCGCACGGCGGAAACCTCTCTCCTGGTGACTCGCCGCCAGCTGCTGGCGCCGCCGTCCCAGGAAGGTATGCAGGTGGTCTGCCTCGACGCCGAGGCGGCGGCGATCGCCGCCCAGAGCGATCGCGATCCGCGCTCGCCGGTGCTGCCGCAGAACCTCGCGTACGTCATCTTCACCTCCGGCTCCCAGGGCCTGCCCAAGGGGGTCATGGTCCCCCATCTCGGCCTGGTCAACCTCGCTCAGGTGGAGACCGCAGCGTTCGGGCTGGGCCCGGAGGACCGCGTCCTGCAGCTCTTCTCGTGGAGCTTCGACGCCTCCTTCTGGGACCTCCTGCTCGCTTTCGGCAGCGGCGGCTGCCTGTGCGTCGCGAGCGACGAAGCGCGGCTTCCCGGCGAAGCGCTGACCCGTTGGATGACCTCGCAGGCGGTCACGTTTGCCACTCTTCCCCCGTCTCTCCTGGCTGCGCTGCCCGCCGACGACCTCCTGGCCCTGCGGACGCTGGTGGCGACGGGCGAGGCCTGTCCCGCAGAGGTAGTGAGCCGCTGGGCGCCGGGGAGGAGCTTCTGGAACGGCTACGGCCCCACCGAGACCACGGTGGGGGCGACGCTCGGCCGGTGCCGTCCCGACGGCCGGCCGCCGGACATCGGCCGCCCCTACCCCAACCTGCGGATCTATCTCGCCGGTCCGGCCCTCCAAGCCGTCCCCATCGGAGTCCCAGGCGAGATCTACATCGGCGGCGTGGGGGTGGCGCGGGGTTATCACGGACGCCCCGATCTCACCGCCGAGCGCTTCGTTCCCGATCCCTGGAGCCGCTCGGGCGAGCGCCTCTACCGCACCGGCGACCTCGCCCGCCACCGGCCCGACGGGAGCCTGGAGTTCCTCGGGCGCTGCGACGAGCAGGTGCAGATCCGCGGCTTCCGGGTCGAGCCGGGCGAGGTCCAGGCCGTCCTGGCGAGCCATCCGGAGGTTAGCGCCGCCGCCGTCGTGGCCCGCGAGACCCCGGCCGGAGGGAAGGCCCTGGTGGCGTACGCCGCCCCGCGCCACCTCGTAGCGGCCGACCTGCTCGCCTTCCTGCGCCAGCGGCTGCCCGCCCACCTGGTGCCGGCGAGCCTGATGCTGCTCGACGCCCTACCGCTCAACCCGAGCGGCAAGCTCGACCGCCAGGCCCTGCCGCCTCCCCCTCCAGGCCGGCCGGAGCTCGGCGTCCGCTACGAGGCGCCGCGTACCGCCGCCGAGGAGCATCTGGCGGCGATCTGGAGCGAGCTGCTGCACGTCGACCGCGTCGGCGTGCACGACAATTTCTTCGAGCTGGGAGGCGACTCGATCCTTGCCATCCAGATGGTCGCGCGGGCGCACGCCCGCGGCTTGCGGCTGGCGTCGCCGCAGGTCTTCGAGCAGCAGACGATCGCCGCCCTGGCGGCAGTAGTGGTCGAGGCCGTCCTCCCTGCCGCCGAGCAGGGGCCGGTCGCCGGCGCGGTGCCGCTGACGCCGGTCCAGCACTGGTTCTTCGCCCGCCATCTGGACAGCCCGCACCACTGCAACCAGTCGCTTCTCTTCGAGGTCGGTCCGGGGCTCTCCGTCGCCTCTCTTCCGGGCGCCGCGGCCGTCATCAGTGGCCATCACGACGCCCTGCGGTTGCGTTTTATGCCGGCGCCGGACCTCGGCTGGCGCCAGGTCCAACCCGGCGGAGAGGAGGACGGTCTCGCTTACTCCCGACTCGACCTGCGGGCGCTGTCTCACGGCCGGCGAAACGCGGTGGTGGAGGCCGTCGCGGCTGCCGCGCAGGCGAGCCTCGATCTCGTCCACGGCCCTCTCGCCAGGGCGCTGCTTCTGGAGACGAGTAGCGGCTCCGCGCTGCTCCTGGTCGCCCACCACCTGGTCGTCGACGGGGTGTCGTGGCGCATCCTCCTGGACGATCTGCTGCGCTCTTGCCAGGGGCTCCCCCTGCCGCCCAAGACGACCTCCTTCAAGCGCTGGGCCGAGAGGCTCGTCAAGCACGCGAGGAGCGCGGCGGCCGGCGCGGAGATCGAGAGCTGGCTACGGCTGCCTTGGGAGCGAGTTCGGCCGCTGCCGGTGGATCTCTCCCAGGGGGACGACGTCGAAAGCGCGGCGGCGACGGTGAGCGTCGCCCTCTCGGCCGAAGAGACGCGCGACCTCCTCCATAGCCTGCGCGAAGTTCACGGCAGCCGCCTCGAAGAGGCCCTGCTCGCGGCCCTCGCCAGCGCTTTCGCTGGGATCGCCGGCGGCCTCTTGCCGATGGAGCTCGAAGGGCACGGCCGCGAGCCGATCTTCGACGATCTCGACCTCGCGCGTACCGTGGGCTGGTTCACCAGCGCCTACCCGCTGCTCCTCGACCTCGACCGCCTGGAAGGAACCGCCGAGAGGCTGCAGGCGGTGCGCGAGCGGCTGCGGAGCGTGCCTCACCACGGCCTGGGCTTCGGTCTGCTGCGCTATCTGGGCGATCCACTGCAGCAGAGCCGGCTGGCCGCCCTGCCGCGTCCCGAGGTGAGCTTCAACTACTTCGGCCAAGTCGACGCCGCGCTGTCCGACGGCGCGCCGCTACGGCTTTCCGCTCTCTCGGCAGGCCCCTCCAGCGCTCCCTCGCAGCGGCGCAGCCATCTGCTGGCGATCAACTGCCGGCTGGCCGGCGGCCGGCTGCAGGCGACCTGGACCTACAGCACGCGCCGGCACCGGCGGGGGACGGTGGCGGCGTTGGCCGCCGCCTTCACCGCAGCCTTGCGCTCGCTGCTCCCCGATGCCATCTCGGCAAACGTGGCGCTGACGCCGGCAGCTTTTCCACAGGCGCGGATCAGCCAGGACGAGCTCGACCGGCTGCTCGCCGGCCTGGTCGAGCCGGAAGATGGGGGAGCGGCGTGAAGCGCGACCTGGTCGAGGATCTCTATCCCCTGTCGCCCACCCAGCAGGGGATGCTCTTCCATACCCTCCTCCGGCCGGGCGGTGGGGAATACGTAGTCCAGCTGAGCTGCATCCTGCGGGGAGATCTCGATCCGGTCGCCTTCCGCCGCGCCTGGGCGAAAGTCATCGAGAGACACTCCTGCCTGCGCAGCGTCTTCCTCTGGGAGCGGCGCGAGGAGCCGCTGCAGCTCGTCTACCGCCGGGTGAGCCTGCCCTGGCGCGAGGAGGACTGGAGTGAGTTGTCGGAGGCGGCGCGCCGCGCGGCGCTCGCCGATCTGCTGCGCGAGGACCGCGTCCGCGGCTTCGACGTGACCTCCCCCCCGTTGCTGCGCATGGCGATCCTCGGTTGGGGCGAAGGCACCCATGCCTTCGTCTGGAGCGGCCATCACCTGCTGCTCGACGGCTGGTCGTTCTCCCGCGTGCTGGCCGAAGTCTTCATGCTCTACCGCGCCTACCGCCGCGGCGAAGAGGCCGTCCTGCCGGCGAGCCCCCCCTTCAGCGCCTACATCGCCTGGCATCGGAGGCAGGATCTCGGCGCGGCGGAAGCCTTCTGGCGCCGAACTCTGGCCGGCTTGAGCGCTCCCACGCCGCTCGGCGTCGACCGCCGCGCCCCGGATGACAAGGGAACCGGAGCTGACGAGAACGTCGATGCCGAGCAGGGCTGGTGCCGCGGCGCCCTCGACGCCGCGACAACCCAGCGCCTGCAGGCGATCGCCCGGCGGCAGCGGCTGACCCTGGGCACCCTGGTGCAGGGCGCCTGGGCCCTGCTGCTCTCCCGCTACAGCGGGGCGGACGACGTGCTCTTCGGCCTGACGGTCGCCGGCCGGCCCGCCGAGCTGCCGGACGTCGAGTCGATGGTGGGGTTGTTCATCGCCACGCTGCCGGAGCGGCTGGCGGTCCCGCCGGCGGCCGGCCTGCTCCCCTGGCTGGGGGATCTGCAGGCGCGTTCGGCGGAGATGCTGCGGCACCAACATGCCTCGCTGGCGCAGATCCAGGGCTGGAGCGAGGTGCCTCGCGGCACGCCGCTGTTCGAGAGCCTGCTGGTGTTCGAGAACTATCCCGTGGAAGCCGCCCTCGACGAGCTCGGCCGGGAGCTCGTCGTCGAAGACCTGCAGACGACCGAGCGCACCAACTACCCGCTCCACGTGGTGGTCGTCCCCGGAGCGCGGCTGCAGTTCAAAGTCTCCTTCGATCGCCAGCGTTTCACCGATCCAGTGGTGCATCGGCTGGCGGGGCATCTCGAGACGCTGTTGGCGGCGATGGGCAGCTCGCCCGAGCGCCGGTTGGCCGAGCTTCCGCTGCTGGGGGAGGTGGAGAGGCACCAGCTTCTGTGGGAGGGGAACGATACCGAGAGCCTGCCGCACGGAGAGCCGGCGACGGTGCACGGCCGCTTCGCGGCGCAGGCGCGGAGGACGCCCGCTGCGGTGGCAGTGGCATGCGGGAAGGAGAGCTGGAGCTACGGGGAAATCGATGCGCGGGCCAACCGTCTGGCGGATCTGCTGCGGCGCATGGGCGTGGGTCCGGACGTGCGGGTGGGTCTCTGCGCCGAGCCCTCGGTGGAGATGGTCGTAGGGGTCCTGGGAGTCCTCAAGTCGGGCGGCGCCTACGTGCCCTTGGATCCGCAGTCGCCGCCGGCGCGGCTGGAATGGCAGTTGGCGGACTCCGGGGCCGCCCTGGTGCTGGCGGCGGAGGGCCTTGAGAACCTGCTGCCGGCGCAGGGGCCGATCGTGGTTCCGCTGGGAGCAGGCTGGGAAGCGGACGAGAGCGCGACGGCTCCGGAGGAGCGGGCGGCGGAGGAGAACCTGGTCTACGTGATCTACACCTCGGGATCGACCGGGCAGCCGAAAGGGGTGATGGTGCCGCACCGCGGAGTCGCGGCCTATCTCCGCTGGGCCTGCCGGCAATACGGGTTGTCGCCCGGCCGGGGAGCGTTCCTGCATACGGGCCTGGCCTTCGACCTGACGGTGACGAGCCTGCTCGGTCCTCTGATGAGCGGCGGGGCCGTGACGGTGGCGGGGGGAGAGGGGGTCTCGGGCCTGGTCCGCGCGATGGCACGCGGCGGCCGCGGCCTGGTCAAGCTGACGCCGTCGCACCTGCCGGTGCTCTCGGCGGCGCTGGCGGCGGCGCTGGGAGAAGACTGGGAGGCGCGGTGCGCTGACCTTGCCGAAGTTCTGGTGGTGGGAGGGGAGGCGCTGTCGGGCGCCAGCCTCGGGGTGTGGCGGCGGCACGCCCCGGAGCTCTGGGTCGCCAACGAGTACGGGCCGACGGAGGCGTCGGTCGGGTGCTGCGTCTGGATGGGTCCGGCGGGCTCGATCGGTGAAGGTGAGGTGCCGATCGGCCGCCCGATCGCCGGCGCGCGTCTGTACGTCGTGGACCGCGCCTTCCGGTTGGTGGTGGCGGGGGTGGAGGGAGAGCTGCTGATCGGTGGTGGCGGGCTGGCGCGAGGCTACCTGGGAGATCCGCAGCGGAGCGCGGAGCGGTTCGTTCCCGATCCGTTCGGGGATGAACCGGGGGGTCGCCTCTATCGGACGGGGGACCGCGTGCGGCGCGGCGAGACCGGCGAGCTGGTGTTCGTGGGCCGCGTGGACGATCAGATCAAGATCCGCGGCCATCGGGTGGAACCGGCAGAGGTGGAGGCGGCGCTGCTCCGTCATCCGACGATCGCCGAGGCGGCGGTGGTGGCGCGGGAGGACGTACCGGGAGACCGTCGGCTGGTGGCTTACGTGGTGGGGCAAGAGCGCGAGCCCGAGGCGGCCGAGCTGCGCGATTTCCTGTCGCGGAGCCTGCCCGCTTGGCTCCTGCCATCGGCCTACGTGGCAACGGCGGCGCTGCCGCGGACAGCCAGCGGCAAGGTGAGCCGGCGGGCCCTCGCGGCCCTGCCGGCGCCCGAGCGGGAGGCGCGGGAGGAAGGCTTCGTGGCGCCGCGGACGCCAGTCGAGGAGCTGCTGGCGGGGATCTGGGAGGAAGTGCTGAGGGTCGAGCGGGTGGGAGTCGGCGATAGCTTCTTCGATCTCGGCGGGCACTCGCTCCTGGCGACCCAGGTGCTCTCCCGGGTGCAGGAGTCGCTGGGGGTGGAGGTGCCGATCCATCACCTGTTCGAGCGGCCGACGCTGGCGGCGCTGGCCGAGGAGGTGGCGGCGCGCGCCGCGGAGACGTGGGCAGGGGAGATCGGGAAGGCGCCGCCGCCGCTCTTGGCTCAGCCCCGAATCGAGGGCGAGCACCCGCCGCTGTCCTTCTCCCAGGAGCGCCTCTGGCTGCTCGACCAGCTGGATCCGGGCGACCTTTCCTACAACCTGCCGGCGGCGGTGCGAATGCGCGGCCGGCTCGACGTCGCGGCTTTGGCGGCGAGCCTGAGCGAGGTGGTGCGCCGGCACGCGGTTCTGCGGACCCGCTTCGCAGTGTCCGCCGAGCGGCCGGTCCAGGTGATCGCCCCCGCGGCCCGGCCGGCGCTGCCGGTGATCGACCTGGAGGGGTTGCCGGCGGCGCGGCGCGTGGAGGAGGCCGAGCGGCTGAGCGCAACTGTGATCTGGCAGCCGTTCGACCTCGCCGTCGGTCCGTTGTTCCGCGCCGTGCTGCTGCGCCTTGCGGTGGAGGAGCATGTGGCGCTCCTCGTCCAGCACCACATCGTCTCCGACGGATGGTCGGTCGCCGTGATGGTGCGGGAGGTGGGCGAGCTCATGCGCGCGCTGGCGCGCGGCGAGCCGCCACTGCTGCCGGCGCTGCCGGTGCAGTACGCCGATTTCGCGGCGTGGCAGCGGCAGTGGCTGGCGGGCGACGTGCTGGCCGAGGAGGTCGCTCACTGGCGCCGCGAGCTCGACGCCGCGCCGGAGGTGCTGGAGCTGCCGTGGGACCGGCCGCGTCCCGCCGGAGAGTGGCGAGGGCCGAACGGCATGCTGCCGGTGTCGCTGGGCGAGGGGCTCGGCCGGCGCCTGCGCGCTCTCTGTCGCCGCGAGGGGGTGACGCTCTACATGGCCCTCCTCGCCGCCTGGGCCGCTCTCCTCGGCCGCCACAGCGGCGCCGACGACCTCCTGGTGGGGAGCCCGGTCGCCAACCGGACCCGGATGGAGACCGAGGGGCTGATCGGGTTCTTCGTCAACCTGTTGGTGCTGCGCGCCGACCTGGCCGGCGATCCCGCGGGAAGCGAGCTGCTGGCGCGGGTGCGAAAGCGCGCCCTCGCCGCCTATGCTCACCAGGACCTCCCGTTCGCGCGGTTGGTGGCGGAGCTCCGGCCCCAGCGCAGCCTCGCCCATACTCCGCTCTTCCAGGTTCTCCTGACCCTGCAGAACGCGCCCGGGATCCCCCTCGAGCTGCCCGGGCTCACCGTCGAGTCGCTCGCTCTCCCCATAGCGCCGCCGACGGCAAGGTATGACCTCTCCCTCACCCTGGCCGAAGGCCCGGCGGGATTGCGCGGCATGCTGGAGTACCGGCGCGACCTCTGCGATCCCACCACCGCGGCGCGGCTCCTGGCGCATCTCGAGGCCCTGCTGGCCGGCCTGGTCGCCGACCCCCGGAGCCGCCTCTCGCAGCTCTCGCTCCTGACCGCGCCCGAGGCGGCACAGCTCCTCGTCGAGTGGAACGACGGCGTTCTCGAGGACCGCTGTCTCCGAGATTGGACCCCAGTGCAGGAGAGCATCGCCGCGCAAGCGGCGCGGACCCCCGAGGCGCTGGCCCTGCTCGCGGAGCCGCGGTGCCTCACCTATCGCGAGCTGGAACGCGAGTCCAACCGGCTGGCCAACTATCTGCGGTCGCTGGGGGCCGGGCCCGAGACGCTGGTCGCCATCGGCCTCGAGCGCAGCGTGGAGGTAGTGGTGGCGATGCTCGCCATCCTCAAGACGGGAGGGGCCTATCTGCCGCTCGATCCCGACGACCCGCACGACCGAGTGGACCGCCTGCTGGCCGATTCCCGCGCCCCCATCGTGATCACGCGCGCCGCGCTCGCCTGCCGCTTCGAGAGCACGTTGCGGCCGCGGCGCGTCGTCCGCGTCGACGACGAGGGCGACTTCATCGCCGCCCAGAGCTGCGCTCCTCCCAACGTCCCCGTCGCGCCCGAGCAGCTCGCCTACCTCCTCTTCACCTCGGGATCGACGGGGCGGCCGAAGGGAGTCCTCATCCCTCATCGGGCGCTCTCCAGCTTTGCCGCCGCCGCCGGCGATCGCTATGGATTCGCCCGCGGCGACCGCATGCTGCAGTTCGCCTCGCTCGCTTTCGACGCCAGCGTGCTGGAGATCTATCCGTGCCTGCTGGCGGGCGGCGCCGTCGTGCTCCGTGGCGCCCTGCCGTCGTTCACGGAGCTGATGCAGCTCTGCCGCTCGCGCGAGCTGACGGTGCTCAGCCTGCCGGCGGCGTACTGGCACCAGATGGCGGCCGACCTGCCGCTGGAGCTGCCGCATTCGGTGCGCCTGGTCTTCGTCAGCGGCGAAGAGATGCGCGGCGACCGCCTGAAGCGGTGGCGGCAGGGAGCGGGTGCGGGCCGGCGGACGGTCAACGGCTATGGGCCGACCGAGACCACGGTGTTCGCCACCAGCCGCGAGGTGGCGGAGCTCGCCCTGCCTGCTGGCGGATGGCGTCAGGTGCCGATCGGGCGTCCCCTCGCCAACACCAGGGCTCACGTTCTCGATCGCCACCTGAGGCCGGTGCCCATCGGCGTCGCCGGCGAGCTCTACCTGGGAGGCGAGGGCCTGGCCAGGGGCTACCACGAGCGTCCGGAGGCCACCGCCGCCGTCTTCCTGCCGGACCCCTTCGCCAGCGGGCCGGGCCGGCGGTTGTACCGCACCGGCGACCGCATCCGCCGGCTGGCCGACGGCGATCTCGTGTTCCTTGGGCGAATCGACCGCCAGATCAAGCTGCGCGGTTTCCGCGTCGAGTTGGAAGAGGTCGAAGTGGCGCTTGCCGCCCATCCCGACGTCGTCGAAGCGGTGGTGCTGGCGGTGCCGGAGCCGGACGGCGAGGGCCGGCGCCTAGCGGCCTACGTGACCGCGGGCCGGCGCGCGCCGTCGGCGAGCGACCTGCGCTCTTTCCTGGAACGCCGCCTACCCTCCTACATGCTGCCGGCCTTCTGCGTTGTCCTCGACGAGCTGCCGCGGACGGCGAGCGGCAAGATCGATCGCCGGAGCCTGGCCACCCAGGCCCTCCCGCTGTCGTCCCACGGCTCCGCTGCGCCTCCGGGCGATGACCTGGAGGAGCTCCTCGCCCTCCTCTGGTCGGAGCTCCTGGGCGTAGAGAGCATCGGCGCCGCCGACAGCTTCTTCGACCTCGGCGGCCACTCCCTGCTCGTCACCCAGATGGTGGCGCGTCTGCGCGACCGTTTCGCCGTCGAGCTCTCGCCGGCCGCCGTCTTCGAGACCCCGAGCCTGGCCGGCGTGACGGCGGCGGTGCGCGCGGCGCGCCGCGGCCCGTCCATCGCGGCCCCGGCTTTGGCCGCCGCCGCGCCGCCGCCTCTCATCCCGCTCTCCTTCGCGCAACAGCGCTTCTGGCTGCTCGACCAGATGCAACCCGGCGATCCCGCGAACAACCTGTTGCGCGCGTTCCGGCTGACCGGCGAGCTCGAGGTGGCGGCCCTCGCCGCCAGCTTCCGCGAGATGGTGCGCCGGCACGAAGTCCTGCGCACCCGTTACCCTGCCGCCGCGGACGGCGCGCCGGTGCAGGAGATCCTGCGGGCCGAACCGCCTCCCCTGCCGCTCGTCGACCTTTCCGGACTGCAAGAAGTCGCCCGGGAGAACGAGCTCCGCCGTTGCGCGCAGGCAGCGGCGCGTTGCCCGTTCGACCTCGCCGCGGAGCCGCCGCTACGGGTCTCGCTGCTGCGGCTCGCCGAAGGCGAGCACGCCCTGCTGTGGACGGTGCATCACATCGCCAGCGACGGCTGGTCGGTGGGGATCGAGCTCAAGGAGGTCGCGACCCTCTACCGCGCCTTCGCGTCCGGCCAACCATCCCTCCTGGCGGAGCTGCCGATCCAGTACCGCGACTACGCCATCTGGCAGCGGCGGTGGCTGACGGGACAGCCGCTGGCCGACCTGCTCGATCATTGGCGGGCCGGCCTCGGCGGCCCCCTGTCGGAGCTCAAAATGCGCGGCCGCCGCCCGCGGCCGGCGACCGGCTCTGCCGGCGCCATCCAACCCGTGCGGCTGGGACGCGCGCTGACGGCCGAGGCTCGCGTCCTGGGACGCCGCGAAGGGGCGACCCTCTTCATCGTGCTCCTGGCCGCCTGGCAGACCCTCCTCTACCTCGCCTCCGGACAGCCCGACCAGCGCGTCGGCACCCCCATCGCCGGGCGCACCCGCAGCGAGACGGAGGATCTCGTCGGCTGCTTCCTCAACACCCTGGTGCTGCGCAGCGTCCTCGGCGCCGAGCTCACTTTCCGCCAGGTGGTGCGGCGGCTGCGCCAGGTGGCGGTTGCCGCCTACGCCCATCAGGACCTGCCGTTCGAGCTGCTGCAGGCCTCCCTCGGCGCCACCAACGGCGGGACAGCGGCGCCGCTCTTCGAGGTCTGGTTCGTGTTGCAGAACGCGCCGTCACCGCCGGTCGCCTTGCCCGGTCTCGAGATCCGCCCGCTGGCGGTCGACGGCGGGACCTCGCGGTTCGATCTCGCGCTCAACCTGGGCGAGGGAGAGGACGGCGTCGGCGGGCAGATCGAGTACCGTACCGGCCTCTTCCACCGGGCGACGATCGCCGAGCTGGCCGCCGACTTCGTCCAGCTGCTGAGCGAGGCGACCGCCGATCCCGACCTCGAGCTGGCGGCGCTCGGCGAACGGCTGGCCGCGGCCCGCGGCGGACGGCTGGAGCAGGCGGACGAGCGGCTGGCGGCGGGCCTGCGCCATCCTCGCGGCGGCC
>DATNKQ010000066.1:0-4362 GCA_035603315.1 Thermoanaerobaculia bacterium | reverse complement strand
GCCGAAGCGCGGCCGGATCTCGTCGCGGAACTTGGTCTGGATCTGGTAGAGGCTGACCGGCAGCTGGCGGTAGCTCTTGAGGTCGCGGCGCACGATGTCGGTAATGACCTCCTCGTGGGTGGGCCCGAAGACGAAGTCCCGCTCGTGGCGGTCCTTGATGCGGAGGAGCTCCTTGCCGTAGCGCTGCCAGCGGCCGGACTCCTGCCACAGCTCCGCCGGCTGGATGGCCGGCAGCGTCAGCTCGGCGGCACCGATGGCGTCGAGCTCCCGGCGGACGATGGCCATGAGCTTCGCCAGGCTGCGCCAGCCGAACGGCAGATAGGAGTAGATGCCGGCGGCGACCTTCTTGATCATGCCGGCGCGCACCATGAGCTGGTGCGACACGACCTCGGCGTCGTTCGGCACCTCACGGGTGGTATAGAGGTAGTAACGGCTCCAGCGCATGCACTCTCCCTCAGTCAGGGACAACCGGCTCTACGGGGATGTCCTGCTTACTTCTTCGGACCGGCGCGGCGCACCCGCTCGATCAGCCGGGTGCTGTCTCTCATGCACTCCATCATCTTCTCTTCCAGGCCCTCGCCGCGGCTGCCGAGCTTGCGGGCGTGGGCGAGGACGCTGCGCGCGCGGTCCTCCTCGCCGGAGGCCAGGAGCGCCATGCCGAGGTGGGTGAGGGTGGTCGGCGAGGGTCCCAGCTCGCTCGACTTCGACAGGAAGTCGATGGCCTTGTCGAACTCCTTGCGCTTGTAGTGGACCCATCCGAGCGCCGCCAGCGGGAACTGCCGGATCTCGTCGGGCGACAGCTCGACCGAGCGCTTGGCGAAGTCGAGCGCCTCGTCCAGGTCCTCCTCCATCTCCGCCAGGTTGCAGGCCATCTCGTAGTAGGCGATCGTCTTGGCGAAGTTCGACGCCCCCTCGTCGAGGAGGCGGCGGCCGATGCGGTTGCCCTCGCGGAAGTTCCCCTGGCTGCGCAGCGCCTCGATCAGGGCGGCGTAGGCGGTCGCCTTCAACATCTCCCCGGGGTTCAGGTCCAGCACCTTGCGGGTCACCGCCTCGATCTCCTGGCTGCGGTTCAGGTGCAGGCAGAGCATGGCGTAGGACATCAGAAGGGTGGGGTTCTCGGCGTCCAGGGAAAGCGCCCGGCGGTAGCAGACGAGAGCCTGCTTGAGGTTGTCGCGGGCCAGGAACTCCTCCCCTTTGCCGAACCACTTCCCGGCCTCGCCGCCGACCTTCGGCAGCGGCACCCCGGCGTGCCCGGAGAGGTAGCGCACGAGGTCCTGGTACTGCAGCTTCTTGGGGTTCAGGCGCTGGGCCTGGCGAAAGGCCTCCAGGGCCTTGCGGTTCCAATGGCGGTCCAGGTAGGCCAGCCCCAGGAGGTGGTAGGCCTCCTCGAAGGCGGGGTCGTGGCGCACCGCCTCCTGCAGGTTCTTCACGGCGGGTTGCAGCTTGCCCATCTCGTAGAAGCAGCTGCCCAGGAGATAGAGCGCCTGCGGCACCGGATCGAGAGCCGCCGCCCGCTCGAGGAAGAGCACGGCCTTGGCGAGGTTCCCCTGGCCGGCGTAGACCGCCCCCAGGCTGAAGTGGGGGAGGAAGGAGTCCGGATAGAGCGCCACGGCGCGCTTCAGGTACTCCTCGGCCCGCCCGTGGTCGCCCCGCTCGTAGAGGATGACGCCGCTGTAGACCAGCCCCTCGTAGTGGTCCGGCTTGACCTCGAGGACGCGGGTGAAGTACCCGAAGGCCTGCTCGGTCTCCGCCTCGTTGAAGTGCGTCTCGCCCAGGAAGTAAGCGAGCTCGTAGTTGTCGCGGTCGAGCTTGTAGGCAGCCTCCAGGGCGGCGACGGCGCGCTCGATATCGAACGAGAAGAGGGCGTATTCGGCGTCCTCCAGGTGCTGGAGGAAGACCTTGCGCTTGTCGCCGTGGTGGAGGGCGGCGATGCGCTCCTTGATGGCGACGAAGCGCTCGCGCTTCTCGAGGGCCAGGAGCTGGTAGTCCATCTTGGACTCCCAGAGGTCGCTCCACTCCTCCCAGCCGATGTACTTCTTCTGCTCCAGGAGCTCGCGCAGCGCCGTCAGCCCCGTCTGGTTGATGAGGATGTTCTTCTCCTGCTTGTGGAGCGCGCCCAGGAGCTGGCGGACGGTCTCGGCGGTGCGCTTGACCGCCTCTTCGAGGATCGAGATCCGCTCCAGCAGGTGCTCGTCGAACGAGAAGCTCTCCTCGGCGTTCTCCTCGTACGCGTCCTCCTCCTCGAGGACGGTGCCGGAGACGACGAGCAGCTTCTGATGGCAGCGGACGCAATACTCCTGGTCGTCCTGATTGCGGGCGCCGCAGACCTGGCAGTACATGGGGCTCGCGGGAGGAGCGCCGTCTAGGCGCTCTCTATCCGCCGGTTTCTCCATAGTCGTGGAACCCCCGGCCCGACTTGCGGCCCAGATAGCCGGCGTCGACCATCTTCACCAGCAGGGGGCAGGGGCGATACTTGGGGTCGCCGAACCCGTCTAAAAGGACGCGCAGGATGTCCAGGCAGACGTCCAGGCCGATGAGGTCGGCGAGGGCGAGCGGGCCCATCGGGTGGTTCATCCCCATCTTCATAACCGCGTCGATAGCCTCCGCCTTCCCCACCCCCTCGTAGAGGCAGAAGATGGCCTCGTTGATCATCGGCATGAGCACCCGGTTGGAGACGAAGCCGGGGGCGTCGTGGACCTCGACGGGCGTCTTCCCCATCCGCCGCGCCGCCGCCTCGACGGCGTCGTAGGTCTCCTGGCTGGTGGCGAGTCCGCGGATGACCTCGACCAGCTGCATGACGGGGACGGGGTTCATGAAATGCATGCCGATCACCCGGTCGGGCCGCTCGGTGGCCGCCGCCAGGCGGGTGATGGAAATCGAGCTGGTGTTGGTGGCGAGGATCGTCGCCGGCGGACAATGGCTGTCGAGGGCCAGGAACACGCCCTCCTTGACGGGAAGCCGCTCGACCACCGCCTCGATCACCAGGTCGGCGGCCTCGAGAGCGGCGAGCTCCGACGCGGGCCGCACCCGCGCCAGGGCGCGGTCGCGATCCTCGGCGGCGAGCTTCCCCTTCGACACCAGGCGCTCCAGCCCCTTGCCGATCTGCGCGATGCCGTGCTCGACCGCCTGCGGCACGACGTCGTAGAGGACGACCTCGTACCCCGCCTGCGCCGCCACTTGCGCGATTCCATGGCCCATCGTGCCCGCGCCCACCACCCCGATGGCCTGCATGTCCGACATCTACACCTCTCTCCTTGAGCCGCACTGCGGCGGAAGGGGTCAAGCGTAAGAGATCGGAGGGCGGGGGTCAACCGCGGGAGGCAGTTGTCTTGCAGCGGTTCGACAGCTCCACTTGACGGCAGCCGCCCGTCCCCAGGATAGTGGGTGGCGTCGGAACCGAAAGGAGGGGAGCGTGGAGCGTACGCAACGATGGTCTATCCCAGCAGCCCTCGTGGCCGTGGCGAGTCTGGGGCTTCTGGGCTGCGGCATGATCGACAACATGAGCGGCGTCTCGCAGGCCAAGGACCTCCAGGCCCACGGGATCGCCGCCGAGGCCACTATCGTCAAGATCTGGGACACCGGCATCACTGTCAACGGGGACCCGGTGATTGGGATGCAGGTGGAGGTCCGGCCGGCGGACCGCCCGGCCTACGAGGCCACGATCGAGAAGACCCTGATCTCCCGCCTCGACGTCCCCCAGTTCCAGCCCGGCAAGGTCATCGCGGTCCGCTTCGACCCCAAGGACGCCACGAAGGTAGCGGCCGACGTGTACAAGTACAAGTAACGCCCGATCTACCCCATTTCCAGACTGAACCAGGGCTCGCGGCGGCCGAACTTGGTCGACAGGGCGGCGCCCACGCCGATGAGCGTGGCGGCCGTCCAGGTCCAGGTGCCGATCCAGGGGAGGAACTTGAGAGCGCCGAGCACGAGGAGGCCGAACGTGGCGGCGTTGAGCGGGCGCGGCCGGCGGCGGAAGAGGTGGACGGCGAGCCAGTCGCCCAGGGCGTAGAAGACCGCCACCATCCCCCAGAGCTTGAGGACCATGGCGAGGAGGATCACCAACACCAGGAGGGGGATGCCGACCAGGGCGCCCGCGAAGGCGCTGAAGAAGAGAGCAGTCAAGACGAGGGCGATGACCCCCGTCAGGCCGACGAAGAAGCTGCGGAAGGGCTCGCGGCGGATGCCGTCGGCGGTCCCCAGGAGCTCGCGGCCGCTGGCGGCGAAGAAGAGCAGGAGGAGGGCGGCCCAGGCGGCTAAGAGGGCGATCTTGGCGCCGATCACCAGCGGCGAGGTGGCCCCGAGGCCGAGGCTCGGCCCCTCGACGAGGGTCAGCCAGGCCGAGGAGGCGGTGGGATAGGAGAC
>DATNKQ010000059.1:0-7227 GCA_035603315.1 Thermoanaerobaculia bacterium | reverse complement strand
GAGAAGGAGTGCAGGAGATCGAGCTTCAGGCCGACGCTCGCGAAATAGATGGGGATGAAGAAAGCGAACGAGAAGGTGGCGATGACGTGCCGCGGCCGCTCCGGCTCCTCGCTCGGCTGGCCGGTGATGATCCCCGCCATGAGGGCGCCGAACATGGGGGTCACCCCGAGCGAGGTGGCCACGCCGGTCATCAGCAGGAGGATGACCAAGAGGTGCGCGATGGAGCTCCCCTGGCGCAGGAAATTGAAGCGGCAGGAGCTTCCCCAGCGGAAGAGGAGGGGACCGACGAGGAGCGAGATCAAAAGGAAGGCGAGGGGCACGGCCGTGTAATAGGCCATGCCGACGTGGGAAGTGCCGGCGATGCCGAGGAGGCCGGGAACTCCGAACGGGCGGCTGCCCACTTTGCCGACCTGCGAGAGGGCGATGGCGACGAGGACGTAGAGTAGGACGTCCTCGACCACCGCCGAGGAGAGGATGATGCGGGCGAACGGGCTCTCCAGGATCCCGAGGTCGTGGAGGATGCGGGAGATGACGGGGATGGAGGTGACCGCCACTCCGATGGCGAAGACCATGGTGAAGGCGCTCCGGCTCTGGGCCGGCCCGAGGTAGGGCGAGACGTCGATCACCCGCAGCAGGAGGAGCGCGAAGACGAACGGCAGCGCCGTTCCGGTCAAGGTGATGAGCGCCACCGCCTTGCGCTCGCCGTGGTGGAAGAGGGCGCGGATCTCGGCGCCCGAGCTGAACAGGAGGAGCAGCAGCCCGAGCTGAAAGATCGCCCCCAGCGCCGTCGCGGTCGCCGCGCTGTCGGCGAAGATCCAGCGTTCCCAGCCCGGGAGCAGCGCCCCGAGGAGGGTCGGCCCGAGGAGCAGGCCGCCCAAGACCTCGCCGATGACCGGCGGCTGGCGGAGCCGGCGGAAGAGGAAGCCGCCGCCATGCGCCGCCGCCAACAGCAGGACGAGCGCGACGATGAGGTGCGCGAGGTCGGAGCTGGAGAAGGTCACGCCGCGCTCTCCGCCGGAGCTGAGATCATTGTTGTCAGCTTAGCGCATTCTGCCGGAGGCCAGGCTGTAGGATCGGGGAATCGGCTGGCACCGCGCGGTCAGCGAATCGTCTGGCACCGCGCGGCCCGGGCAGTCGAGACGGGAGGCTTCGCGTGGACCAGGACTTCGAGACGGCGGTCAAGCTGGAGATCTACCGCACGATCGCCGAGACGGCGAAGGCACCGTCGGCGGCGGAGGTGGCCCAAGCCCTCGGCGCCAGCGTCGCGGACATTCTCGCCGCGTTCGGAGCGCTCCACGCCCGGCGGCTCATCGTCCCCGAGCCCGCGGATCCCGCGCGGATCCGCATGGCCCCGCCGTTCTCGGGAGCCCCCACCGCGTTCCTCGTCAAGGCGCGGGGGAAAGAGTACTTCGCGAACTGCGTCTGGGACGCCCTCGGCGTCGCCGCCGCCCTCCACGAGGACGCCGTCGTCGCGGCGGAGGACGGCTTCACCGGCGAGCCGATGACGCTCGAGGTCCGCGGCGGCCGGCCGGGGCCGGCCGAGTGCGTCGCCCACTTCGCCGTGCCCGCCGCGCGCTGGTGGGAGGACATCGTCTACACCTGAGCGACCATGCTTCTCTTCCGGTCGGAAGAGACGGTCGGCCGCTGGTGCGAGCTGCACGGCGTCCCCCGCCGGCCCCTGGTGAGCCTGGACCAGCTCTGGCGTCTCGCCCTCGCCTGGTACGAGAACCGCCTCACCGTCGACTCCCGCCGGCCCGCCCCCGACGAGATGGTGACGATCTTCGCCGGCATCGGGCTGGTGGGCCCGTTCTGGGACCCCCAGGCGGACCTCTTCCGCTAGACTCGCCCGCCATGATCAGGAGCACAGGCAAGACTCGTGGCGGGAGTATCGGTTTCTTCCTCTTGCTGGGTTTGGTGTACGCGCTACCCAGTGGGGCCGCGCAGAGAACCGCGGTCGCCGGATTCGAGCTGCAGAGCAACTTCTGGGTCAATCTCCACGAACGCCTGCTGGCCGCCGTGCGAGCGCAACCCCTCGGCGATTTGGCGCTCGGCGGTGAGGAACAGACGATCTGGAGCGGGGCGGTCGAAGGGTACCGGCACCAGTTCGGTGCGAAGCCTGCCCTCTTCGATCCTCGGATCACCGCGCTGTCGGATCAGCTCTCGGAGGCGCCCGAGGATTCGCTGCCGGCGGCGGTACCGGCCGACGTTGCCGCGGCTCTACAGAACGCGGCGAAGGTGTATCGCCACCACGGGTGGGAAGACGACGACAAGGCGAACCGCTTCTGGATCGCTGTCGCGGCGGGGATGCTGGAGGATGCCGGCGAGGAGCTGAAAAAAGCCCACTCGCAGGTCTACCCCACCCCGTGGCCCGCAAGGGTCCGGGTTGACGTCACCGCCGCCGCCGGTCCGGTCGGCGCCTATACCTTCGGCACGGAAGCGCGAGCGCACTCGATGATATCGAGCCGCCATCTGGGAAATCAGGGGTTTGCCGCGCTGGAGTCCCTCTTTCACGAGGCTTCCCACGCGGGTGCCGACGATGCGCTCGCCAGCGCCATCCGCCGCCACGCCGAGAAGCTGGGCGTCAAGGCGCCGCCCGATCTCTGGCACGCCATCATCTTCTATACCTCGGGAGAGCTCACCCGGCGTGCCCTGGCCGCCCGCGGCGTGACGGACTACATCCCCTACGCCATCCGCCAGGGCGTCTACGCCAGAGCCTGGCCGCGCTATCTGGAAGCGCTCAAGGCCAACTGGCAGCCGTATCTCGACGGCCGGTCGACGCTCGACGAAGCCCTGGGGCGATTGGTCGAGGCGCTCCGCTAGCAGCTACCACCATCCGGCGTCGGCCGTCACAGCGCCGACTGGTGCGCTTCTCCAGCCCTGTACGGCCGGAGGGCGAAGGCCGACCACGTGTCGTCGACGGAGACCAGGCTGATCCACTTGAGATCGGCTTTCTGGAGCGCATCCCAACCCTTGTCGCGGGTGAGGTCCGTCTGGATCTTGGACGTCCCCTTGGGGAAGGAGATCCAGAGCAGGCTCTCCGGCTTGAGCGCGCGGACGGCCTTGGGGAGAGCCTTCTCGAGCTCCGCCTGGCTCTTCGTGAAGACTTGGATCCAATCGAACTTCCCCGTCAGCTTCTCGGCGACGGTGACGCCGGCGGGCAGCGGGCCGAGCGCCTTCAGGTAGCCGGGCGGAGCCGCGAGGACGGCGGCGCGCTGATCCGGCTTGAGCTTCAGCTTCTTGGCCAGCGGACTCTCTGCCATGACCAGCCCTCCGTTCTACTCGGCGCCTCAGGACGAGACGGGATAGTGCAGCGTCAGGTGGACGGGCGGGTGGACGCCGCCCTGGGCGAAGAGGCTGATGCTGACCAGGACCTCAGTGCCAGCGTCGGTCGGAATGCGACCGAAGAGCGACACGCTCACTGTGCCGTCCGGCTGGAACAAGGGGAAGGCGACCTGGATGTCCGGCTGGTTCAACGGCTTGCCATTCGCACGCAGGAGGTCGGTATGGAGCTCGCCGGTCGCGGCGCCCTCCAGGTGATAGCGCAGCTGCGCCGAGACGCTGAAGGTCGAGCCGACGGGGACGGCCGTGCCTTCCATGGGAGACACCGATTGGACCATCAGGCTGTTCTCCACCGGCTCGACCGGCGACGAATGGCTGCCGCCGCCGGAGCACGCCGCGATCACCGTCAGGAGCCCGAGGAGTCCGAGGAGCCCGGCGGGTCGGAGATCGTGCCACCTGCGATTTTTTCGGATCATTGTCGCCTCCTCGGCGGCCACCTATCCTCTTCTGCGTGTTCGACTTGGAGGAATCGTAGGCGACTTCGGAAGGGGCGTCAACCTCGGCCCCGGGGCGCGCGCGGACGCGCCTCGGGGAGCCGCCGGGAAGTCAGCAGCAGCTGATGCCTTTCAGGCAGCGATGGTTGGAGCAGTCGGCGTTGGTGTTGCAGTCCTTGATGCGGCTGCATTCGCAGGCGCAGTAGCCGTGGAAGATGGTGGTCTGGGCGGGCGACGGCGAGGCGACGGGATCGAGCCAGGCCGGAAGCGCCGGGGCTGGCGTGGTCGCCGCCGCGGTCAGAATCGGGAGGTCGAGGGCGAGCGCACAGGGCGAAGGGGCCGCGGCGGGCGCCGGCGCGGCCCAGGCGGCGCCGGCGGACAGCGTTGAGAGCAGGGCGAAGGCGGCGAGCGCAGCGAAGATCGTCTTCTTGGACATCAGGGTTCTCCTTTCCCGAGACCGGTGACGGGTGCGCCGGCGGATCGCGGGCGCCCCCATTTCTAAGGGTGAGGGAGGGAGGCACGGTCGAGCGGTCGGCGCATCCGGGCAGGCACAGGGGCCTGCCCCTACCGTACTACGGGTCCTCGACCTCGGCGTTCTCGATGTTGGAATGGCGAAAAGCCACGGACTCGAGGTTCGCGCCCATCAGGCCCTCCCCGGCGCCAGCCCGCTGGCGCGCGCCATCGCCAGCATCTGCGAGAGGCGCTGCGCTTCGGCCCGCACCACGGCGGCGCCGAGCCGCGTGATCCGGTAGTACCGCCGCCGCTCGTCATCGAGCTCGGGCGCCGGCCGCTCCGTCGTCTCGGTGATCAATCCCTGCTCGAGCATGCGCTGGATCGAGCGGTAGAGGGTCCCGGCACCCATCCTGACCTTGCCGCCGGTGCGCTCCGCCACCTCCTGGAGGATGGCATAGCCGTGCCGGTCCTCCTCCGCCAGCGCGATCAGGATGTGAAAGGTCGCCGGCTGCAACGGCAGGAAGGAGTCGGGGGAGGGCATGGTCATTCGATCGATCTCCCGGGTTTATCTTCCTGCCGACTATAACCATGTCGGATATAGAGCGCAAGACGTGCGGCGCACCGAGGGCAGGCACGGGGGCCTGCCCCTACATGGATGCGATGTGTAGGGGCAACCCCCTGTGGTTGCCCCGCAGACGGGGCCTGCCCCTACCCTATGGACGCATTGCGGGTTGGTAGGGGCAACCCCCTGTGGTTGCCCTTTACGCCCAGCGGAACTTCTTGACCGCCACCAGGAAGCAGAGCACACCCCACGCCGCTACCACCAGCAGCCCCAGGCCGTGGCCGGCGAGGCTTGCGCCGTCGTTGAAGACCGCTCGCAGCGCCTTGAGGTAGGGCGACAGCGGCAGCAGGTAGACCACCTTCTGAATCCAGCGGGGAGCGGAGTCGAGGGTGAAGTAGACGCCGGAGAGGAGCATCATGGAGAAGAAGAAGAGGTTGGAGATGGGGGCGTAGCCTTCGGCGGTCTCGGCGAAGCCGGTGAGCGCGAAGCCCATGGCCATGAAGGTGCCGGCGCCCAGGGCGATCAGGCCTATGAAGAGCAGGTAGGAGCCCTGGTTGACGATGCCGAAGCCGAGCCAGCCGCACAGAAGGAGGAGGGCGGTCTGCAGGCCGACGACGGTGGCGCGGTGCAGGACCTGCCCGAGGAGAAAGACCCACTTGGGGAGCGGCGTCACCGCCAGGCGGCGGAACTTCCCCTTCTCGCGGTAGGAGACGAGGACCATGCCGACGCTGAAGAGCCCCATCGACATGAGGTTCAAGCCGATGAGGCCGGGGAGGAGGAAGGCCGCGTAGTTGCTCGAATGGGCGTGGCCGGGGCTCTCGACGGAGACCGGGATGCGCGCCGGCTCGGGCTGGCCGCCGAGGTGCGACTGGGCCTCCAGGAACGCCAGGTTGGCGGCCTGCGCCGTGGCATACCCCTGCGCCAGGAGGTAGCTGTTGAGGCGCAGGCGGTAGCCCGCGCCCGCGCTCTCGAGCTGTGCGGCGGTCTCGCCCTTCGCCCAGCGGGCCTCCGCCTCTCCCGGCGGCAGGGTCAACACCTTCAGGTGCTCCTTCTCGAGCGCCGCCACGAGGGCGCGGTCCTGCGCCGTCTCGTGGGCCGGGGCGACGCGCACGATGGTCGGCGACGGCAGCCCGCCGCCGCGGAAGATGACGCCGAAACCGAAGAGCATGAGGAGCGGGAAGGCGAAGGTCCAGAACATCGCCATGCGGTCGCGGGCGTAGAGCTTCCACTCGATGAGGAACTGGCGCCAGAGGAGGCTCCCGTAGCCGGGAGCGCTGCCGCGGGCGGGTGAGGTGATGGCGGCTTCTACGGCGGCTTCACTCATAGAGCCTCAATCCCGCAGCGTCCTGCCGGTGCGCTGGAGGAAGACGTCCTCCAGGGTCGCCTTGCGGATGTGCACCTGGCCGTAGGGAATGCGCTCCTCCTCGGCCACCGAGAGCAGCCGGGCGAGGAGGGTCTTGGGGTCGGTGGTGGGGATCTCCCAGAGGTCGGCGCGGCGCTCGACCGGGCTCCCCAGGCGGCTGGCGAAGCCGTCGACCGGCGGCGCCTCGCCCTCGAAGGAGAGCTCGATGACGCTGGGGATGCCGAGCTCGGCGATCAAGTCCGCCGGCTTGCCGGTCGTCAGCACCTTGCCGTGGTCCATGATCGACAGGCGGTCGCAGAGCGCCTCCGCCTCCTCCATGTAGTGGGTGGTGAGCATCACCGTCCGCCCCTCGGCCTGCATGCCGCGCACGACGTCCCACAGCGAGCGCCGGCCCTGCGGATCGAGGCCGGTCGTCGGCTCGTCCAGGAAGACCAGCTCGGGATCGTTGACGAGGGCCAGGGCGAGCGCCAGGCGCTGCATCTGCCCGCCCGAGAGGGTCATGTGGAAGGCGTCCGCCTTGTCCTCCAGCTTGACCAGGCGCAGCAGCTCGTCGGTGTCCCGCCGCTTGGGGTAGTAGCCGCCGAAGAGGTCGAGCGCCTCCCGCGGGGTGATGCGGTTGAAGAGGCTCGTCGCCTGCAGCTGGACGCCGATGCGGGAGCGGATCTCGGGGCCGTGCCGCTTCCAGTCGAGGCCGAAGATCTCGATCTCGCCGGCGTCCGGCTCCGTCAGCCCCTCGATCATCTCGAGCATCGTCGTCTTCCCCGCGCCGTTGGGGCCGAGGAGCCCGAAGACCTCGCCGCGCCCCACCTCGAGGTCCACCCCCGCCACCGCCAGGACCTTGGGGAACTGCTTGCGGATGCCGCGGACGGAGAGCTGGAGGTGCGGGTTGGAGGGCATGGCGGTGGTGGGAAGAGCCGAGCTCGGAAGGCCGATTCTATTCCGGATCGGGGCGCATATACTCATCCTCCGAATCCGCTCGGCCGGAGAATGACTGGAGTAGGGGTTGGAGGCGTAAGGATGAACGCTACCGCAGGAAGTCTTTCTTATGTAGGGGCGGGGCTTGCCCCCGCCCGGGT
>DATNKQ010000056.1:0-4949 GCA_035603315.1 Thermoanaerobaculia bacterium | reverse complement strand
A
Organism: Thermoanaerobaculia bacterium; assembly: GCA_035603315.1. Lineage (GTDB taxonomy): Bacteria > Acidobacteriota > Thermoanaerobaculia > Multivoradales > UBA5704 > DATNKQ01. The sequence continues at coordinate 4,948 of DATNKQ010000056.1, read as the reverse complement.
ACTCGGGCCGGATGTTCGTCTCGCTCAAGATGGACCGCAAGCTCACCGCCGACCAGATCATCGCCCGCCTGCGGCCGAAGCTCGGCCGGCTGCCGGGCGCCAGCCTGTTCCTGCAACCGGTGCAGGACCTGCGGGTGGGCGGGCGGTCGAGCGGCGCCCAGTACCAGTACACCCTGGAGGGCGACGATTCGGCGGAGCTGCTGCAGTGGGCCCCCCGGGTGACGCAGAAGCTGCGCACCCTCCCCGAGCTCGTCGACGTCAACACCGACCAGCAGAACAAGGGGCTGCAGGAGTTGCTGGTGGTCGACCGCGCCACCGCCTCGCGGCTCGCCATCACGTCGCAGATGGTCGACGACACCCTCTACGACGCCTTCGGCCAGCGGCCGGTGTCGACGATGTACCAGCAGCTCAACCAGTATCACGTCGTCATGGAGGTCGAGCCGCGCTACTGGCAGAACCCCGAAGGCCTGAAGTACATCTACGTGCGGGCGAACGACGGGCGGCTGGTGCCGCTCTCCGCCTTCGCCCGCTTCGTGAGCACCAACGCGCCGCTGGCGGTCAACCACCAGGGGCAGTTCCCGGCCGTCACCATCTCCTTCAACCTGCCGGCCGGCGTCGCCTTGGGCAGCGCCGTCACGGCGATCAACCGGGCGCAGCAGGAGATGCGCCTCCCCGGCACCATGCACGGCAGCTTCCAGGGGACGGCGCAGGCGTTCCAGGCCTCGCTCGCCAACGAGCCGATCCTCATCCTGGCGGCGCTCCTGACCGTCTACATCGTCCTCGGGGTGCTCTACGAGAGCTACATCCACCCGGTGACCATCCTCTCGACTCTGCCCTCGGCCGGCGTCGGCGCGCTCCTGGCGCTCCTCGTCACCCACACCGAGCTGTCGGTGATCGCCTTGATCGGCATCATCCTGCTCATCGGCATCGTCAAGAAGAACGCCATCCTGATGATCGACTTTGCGCTCCAGGTGGAGCGCCAGGGCAAGAGCTCGGAGGAGGCCATCTTCCAGGCTTGCCTGCTGCGCTTCCGGCCCATCACCATGACGACCATGGCGGCGATGCTCGGCGGCCTGCCCCTGGCCATCGGCCTCGGCACCGGCTCGGAGCTGCGCCGGCCGCTCGGCATCGCCATCGTCGGCGGCCTGCTCTTCAGCCAGCTCCTGACCCTCTTCACGACGCCGGTCGTCTATCTCTACTTCGACCGCCTCCAGCTCTGGTGGGAGAGGCGCCGCGGGCGCGCGCGGAGCGCCGCCCCCGCGGAGGCGAAAGCGTGAGGGGGCAGAGGGGAGCGATGAGGATGACGATGAAAGGACTTTCGATCTTCCGCTTGCGGGTGGTTCGCGGACCGAGACCAAGCCATTGCCCACGGGCCGACAGGCAGGTCCTTCCGGTTGTCATCCCGAGCGGGAGCGAGGGACCTGGGGGAAGGGCGGCGCGACTCCCCTTGCTACCTGCGGTTTGGAAGGCCTCCCCCCGCCCAGGTCCCTCGCTCTCGCTCGGGATGACAAGGGTTAAGTTAGCGCGCGGCAACCGAGTCGGATTGGTAGTTTCCGAGATCGCGCTGCTGGCCGTGCTGGCTCTGCTGGCAACCGGTTGCATGGTCGGGCCCTCGTACAAGAAGCCGCCGGTCGAGACGCCGCCCGCCTGGAAGGAGCAGCCGCCGGCAGACGCCGCCGCCGCCAACGTCTGGCGGCCCGCGAGCCCCAAGGACTCCGTGCTGCGCGGCAAGTGGTGGGAGATGTTCGGGGACCCGTCGCTGAACGCGCTCGAGGAGCAGATCGAGGCCGCCAACCCGAGCCTGGCGCAGGCCGAGGCGCAGTTCCGCGGCGCCCGCGCGGCCATCCTGACCTCGCGCGCCGCCCTCTTCCCGACCCTCGACGCCGGGCTCAACGCCACCCGCTCGCGCCAGTCCGCCAGCCGCTCGTCGCTGCCTCCCGGTGTGACACAGAACCAGACGGCCACCACCTACTCGCTCCCCATCGACCTCTCCTACGAGGTCGACCTCTGGGGGCGCATCCGCCGCGGCGTCGAGGCCAGCGTCGCCAGCGCGCAGGCGAGCGCCGCCGACGTCCAGACGACGCGCCTGAGCCTGCAGGCGGAGCTGGCGGTCGACTGGTTCCAGCTCCACAGCCTGGACCAGCAGCGGCTGCTCCTCGACACCACGATCGCCGGCTACGAGACCGCGTTGAAGCTCACCCGCGACCGCCACGACCAGGGGGTCGCTTCGGGGGTCGACGTGGCGCAGGCCGAGACCCAGCTCGAGACGACGAGGGCGCAGGCCATCGACACGGGCGCCGCCCGCGCCTCCTTCGAGCACGCCATCGCCATCCTCGTCGGCAAGCCGCCGGCGGACCTGACGATCCCGCCGGCGCCCATCGGCGTCCAGCCGCCGGCGATCCCGGTGGCGCTCCCCTCCGACCTCCTGGAACGCCGGCCCGACGTTGCAGCTTCCGAGCGCCGCATGGCGGCCGCCAACGCCCAGATCGGCGTCGCCACCGCCGCCTACTTCCCCAGCCTCTCCCTCTCCGCCTCGGGAGGCGTCGCCAGCTCGACCCTCTCGACGCTTTTCTCGCTCCCCAACCGCGTCTGGTCGCTGGGCGCCGCGCTCGCCGAGACCGTCTTCGACGGCGGCCGCCGCCGCGCCGCCACCGAGCAGGCGAAGGCCGGCTACGACGCCGCCGTCGCGGTCTATCGCGAGGACGTGCTGACCTCGTTCCAGAACGTCGAGGACAACCTGGCGACGCTGCGCGTCCTCGCCGACGAAGCCGCCCAGCAGGCCGTCGCCGTGGCGGCCGCCGAGCGCTCGCTCACCCTCGCCAGGAACCGCTACGACGGCGGCATCACCACCTACCTCGAGGTGATCACCGCCGAGAACATCGCCCTGACCAACGAGCGAGCCGCGGTCGACATCCTCGCCCGCCGCATGACCGCCAGCGTCAACCTCGTGAAGGCCCTGGGCGGAGGGTGGAGCGCTGCCGAGCTGCCGGCGGCGCCGGCGCTGGTGACGCGGTAGGGGAGGGCGAGGCCGGCGGGCGCAGCCGCCGATACGGCACCACAAGCTCGCGAGGCCTTCACCTGCATCCAGACCTGCGGAATCGGATATCATTTTCGGGTCATGAGGAACGTGCGGTTAGCTACTAGGAGGAACGAGTTTCCACCAGGCTGGGACGAGGCGCAGGTCCAGGAGCTCCTGGATTATTTTGAGCACCAAACGGACGAAGAGGCCGGCGCCGAGCATGAGGCAGCGCTGATTGGCCAACCAGGAGAAGAGCCATGAAAGCACGGGCAGTCGGCTACTGGATTTGCACCGCCCTGATCGCCTTCGCGTTTCTGTCGGGCGGGGTCGTCGACGTGATGCGACCACAGCAGGCGCTGGAGGGGATGACCCACCTGGGCTATCCGCCTTACTTCATGATCATCCTGGGAGTCTGGAAGATATTGGGTGGCGTCGTGATCCTGCTTCCAGGCTTCGCCCTGCCCAAGGAGTGGGCCTACGCAGGCATGATCTTCGACCTGACGGGAGCGTCGGCCTCGCACTTCGCCACGGGCGACGACGTGCGCCACATCGTCGTACCGCTGGTGCTGGCTGTGCTCGTCGTCGCGTCGTGGGCGCTTCGGCCCGAGTCCCGCAGGTTGAAAAGGGCCTGAGTAGAGGCCATGAACCCGATCGTCCAGACGAGGCTCGCCGGAGGGCAATCCGCCGCCCGATAAGCTCGCCCGAGGCTTCGGGAACGTTCCCGGCGGCCCGGGAGGATTCCCGGAGGCCCGGGAGCATTACCGGAGGCTCGGTAACGTTCCCGGAGGCCCGGGAAGATTACCGGCGTGCCGGTAACGTTACCGGACGTCCGGAATGATTACCGGCGGTCCGGGAACGTTCCCCGAGGCTCGGAATGACTACCGACGCGCCGGAAACGTTCCCGGAGTTCCGGTAAGAGATCCGGCGCGCCGGGAAGAGATCCCGAGGCGCGGATCGAGATCCTGAGGCCGGGAATGCGATCCGGAAACGCGGATCGGATATGGAGGCCCGGGAATGAGATCCGGAGCCCGGGATCGAGATCCGGAGTCCCGGGTCGGCGTTCCGCCCCGCCGGCTCGCGAAGATGCTGAGGGTGCCGCCTGCACCAGCTCACCCTACGGCCTGGTAGATTGTGTGTATGAAACGCACGAATCTTGTGTTGGATGAGCAGCTCTTGGAGGAGGTGACGCGGGTGAGCGGCGAGCGGACCTACTCTCGGGCAGTGACTCGGGCCATCGAAGATTTCCTTCGGCGCCACAGAGCGGGGCGCATCCTCGAGCTTGCCGGAACGGGACTCTGGGAAGGCGAGCTTTGCGAGATGAGGGAAGATGCCAGTGCCGCCAAGGAGCGTCCTGCTCCTCGTTGACACGATCGCGACTTTTCGCTGTTGGCCGAGGTCTCGCCACTCGCGCAGCGCAGAATCTCGCTGAGGCCCTGAAAGCGGTACTGCCGCCTGAGCTTCTGGCGTCACACCGAACGCTCCCGCGCCACGCCAATCCTTCCGGCGTCACGCCGATCTGTCCGGCGTCACGCCAATCGCTTCGGCGTCACGCCGAACGGTTCGGCGCCACGCCAATCGTTTCGGCACGACGCCGGAGAGGCCGGTATTCAAGCCATTGGATTCGGCGCCGTGCCGAATCGTTTGGCTCCAAGCCGTTGAATTCGGCGTCACGCCGGAAGGCCCGGTCTTCACGCCGATTGAATCGAGACGGTGTCGATTCAATTGGCGTCGTGCCGATTCAATTGGCGCCGCGCCGAAACGTTCGGCGCCATGCCGACACGACCGGCTGGCAGCCAAATCGCCCGGTTTCCATCCGGGCTGACAAAAAACGCCGCCAGACTCCTCCCCCGGAACCTTTTGCCCTCCCGTCCGTACCTCCTCCATCGGACATGTTGGACGCGCGGGCGGTGCCGCGCGTCGAGAGGAGAC
>DATNKQ010000048.1:0-2382 GCA_035603315.1 Thermoanaerobaculia bacterium | reverse complement strand
TCGGCAGCAGGGAAACTCCGCCGGGTTTCTCGGGTTGTTGATCATGCAGGGGTACTTCTGCGGTCATCGCTGGCTGCGGCGGGGATGGCGTTGTCGATGAGGGCGGCGGCGATGGCGGCGGCGGTGGGGAAGGCGTCGGCGTTGAGGACCCGGGTGCGGGCCGCGGCGCCGTCGATGAGCAGCGCGAGCTGCTCGCCGAGCTGTTCAGGGTCGGCGGCGCCGGCTTCGCGGGCGGTGTCGGCGAGCCGCGCGGCGACGGCTTTCTTGTAGTCGCGTGCGTACTGGGATGCGGGGTGCTGGGGGTCGTGGAGTTCGACGGCGGCGGCGATGTAGGGGCACAGGGGGGTGGCGGGGGGGATGTCGAAGGCGGCGAGGAGCCGTTCGCGGGGCGTGAGGCCGGCGCGGTCGAACACGCCGGGCAGAACGGAGGGGTCGAACCGGCGCAGGTACTCGGCGACGAGTTCGTCCTTGCCGGTGAAGTGCTGGTAGGCCGTGCGCTTGGACACCTGGGCCGCCGCGCAAAGCTGGTCCATGCCGGTGCGGTTGATGCCCTGCTCGCGGAACAGCTGCTGGGACGCGCTGAGGATGCGCTCGCGGGCGCCCCGGCCGCGGCGGCGGCCCTTGGGGCCCTTCTCCAACTCCGTCATGGGTCCATGGTACCCCAGCTGGGTAACGACCGGTGTACATAGTTTGCGTCCCGGCCGCCCGCCCGCTACCGTAAGCACACAGAGCGGTGTACATAACACCGTCACCCCAGGTGCGCACTGCACCACCAGCCCAAGGGAGCGACAATGGGAAAGCTTGACGGCAAGGTAGCGGTCATCACCGGCGGCACCACCGGCATGGCGCTGGCCGGCGCGAAGCTGTTCGTCGACGAGGGAGCGCACGTCTTCATCACCGGCCGCCGCCAGGACGCCCTGGACGAGGCCGTGAAGCAGATCGGCCGCAACGTCACCGGCGTCCAGGGCGACGCCGCCGACCTGGACGACCTGGACCGCCTGTACGACACCGTCAAGCGGGAGAAGGGCAGCCTCGACGTGCTGTGGGCCAGCGCCGGCGGCGGCGAGCCCGCCCCGCTCGGCGAGATCACCGAGGCCCAATTCGACACCTGGTTCGGGCTCAACGCCCGCGGCACCCTGTTCACCGTCCAGAAGGCCCTCCCGCTCTTCAACGACGGCGGCTCCATCCTCATGACCGGCTCCAACGCCTCCCTCGGCGCCTTCCCCGGCTGGAGCGTCTACGCCGGCAGCAAGGCCGTCCAGCAGGCCTGGGCCCGCGTCTGGCTCAACGAGCTCAAGGACCGCCGCATCCGCGTCAACGTCCTCACCCCCGGCCAGGTCGCCACCGCCAAGCAGGAAGAACTCTTCGACGAGGCCACCAAGCGCCAGTTCGAATCCCTCATCCCCCGCGGCCAGATGGGCCACCCCGACGAAATCGCCGCCGCCGCCCTCTTCCTCGCCTCCGACGACTCCAGCTACGTCAACGGCATGGAACTCGTCGCCGACGGTGGCACCACCGCCCTCTGAACCGGGCAACCCACAACCAGGGCAGGACATCTCATGAGCAGCATCAGCATCATCGGCACCGGGAACATGGCCCGCACCATCGGCGCGCGGGCGGTAGCGGGCGGCAACACCGTCGAGGTCATGGGCCGCGATCAGTCCAAGGCCGCTGACCTGGCCAAGGCTCTCGGCGGCGGCGCCACGACGGGAGAATGGGGCACCGCCCCGGCCGGGGACATCGTCATCGTGGCCCTGTTGTACGACGGTGTCGTGCCGGTCGTCGCCCAGTACGGAGACGCTCTCGCGGGCAAGGTTATCGTCGACATCAGCAATCCCTTCAATTCCACGTTCGACGGGCTAGCCCACCGCGAGGAGACCTCGATCGCGCAGGAAGCCGCCAAGGCGGCCCCGGCCAGCGCCAGCGTGGTGAAGGCGTTCAACACCATCTTCCGTCATGTCCTGGAGAAGGGCCGTCCCGACGTCTTCATCGCTGGCGACAATGCGCAGGCCAAGGCAAGCGTGGAGGCGTTCATCGAGAGCCTCGGGCTGCGCCCGCTGGACGTCGGCGGCCTGAAAATGGCGCACTGGCTGGAAGGAGCGGGCGTGGTCACGGTGGGCCTCGCCAACCACGGGGTGGGGAACTTGGACTTCGCCCTCAGCATCACCGAACTTCCCGTCTGAGCAAACGGTCAACTCGGTGTCCTGGGACAGCGACTTCTTCTCGCTGCCGTCGGTCCACGCCGACCTGCGCCCGGTGCAAGCGGGCGGGCCGCCCATCTGGACCGGCGGGCGCCAGCGAGGCCGCGGCGGGGCGGCAACACGGACTACTTAACATAATGCTCATTATCGGCACTCAAGAGACGGCTGGGGGGCTGTGCCG
>DATNKQ010000002.1:0-3178 GCA_035603315.1 Thermoanaerobaculia bacterium | reverse complement strand
GGGCACCGCCCCGACGATGGTGGCGAGCGAGCTCACCCGCTTGAGCGGCGTGTAGACGAAGACGTAGCCGGCCAGGGCGACGGCGCCGAGGAGGGCCGTCGGGAGGTTGGCGGCCAGGGCCAGCCAGACGAGGCCGGCGACCGCCAGCGTGACGCCGAAGAGGAGCGCCGCATCGGGATCGATCCGTCCCGCCGGCAGCGGCCGGTTGGCGGTGCGCTGCATGCGGGCGTCGGTGTCGCGCTCGAGGACCTGGTTCAGCACCGAGCCGCCGGCCGAGACGAGGCCGGTGCCGAAGAGGGTGTTGACGAGGAGGAGGAGCGAGAGGCCGGTCCGCCGCTCCGCCCCGGCGAGGAGGAAGCCGAGGCCGGCCGTGAGCACTACCATGAGGGTGATGCCCGGCTTCGTCATCTCCGCCAGGTCGGCGAGCCGGACCGCGGCGGGCAGCGGGCGCTCGGCCGCCAGGCTCGGCGCTTCGACCTTCAAGATAGCGCCTCGCGCGCCGCTTCGAGCGTCCGGCGGGGAGCCCCAGCCTCCACGGTGGCCTCCGCCTTCGTTCCGACGGCGGAGGTCTGACCTCGCGCCAGGCGCCAGCTCTGCAGAGTGAGCACAAGGCTGGTGGCGAGGAGCGAGGCGCCGGTGGCCACGTGGACGGTGTTGGGGAGGACCGCCCTCCGGGTGAGCACCACGAGGGCGCCCAAGGAAATCTGGACGGCGACGATCCCCACCATCGCCAGGGCCGGCAGGGCGAGCGTCCGCTCGCCGCGGTGGCGGCGGAGCACCGCCGTCGCCGTCGTCAGGACGGCGAGGGCCACGACGAGGGCGCCGACCCGATGAGCATAGTGGATGGCGATGGCGAAGGTGAACCGCGCCGGCACGAGGCGGCCCCAGGCGAGCGGGAAGGTGGGGATGGCGAGCCCGGCGCCGTTGTGCCGCATGACCGCGCCGAGGAGGATCTGGAGGTAGACGAAAGCCGTCGTCGCCGTCGCCAGCGCGCGCACCGCGGCGACGCTCGAGCCCGTCAGCGGGATCTGGGCGAGGGTGGCTTCGCCGAAGCTGTTCGAGGTCGCGACCGCAACGGTCACTACCAGACAGAGAAAGAGCTCGGCCAGGCCGGCATGGGCGATCGACACCGCCGGCGGCAGGAAGAGGAGGACGGTGATGCCGCCGAGGAGAGCCTGGGCGACCACCGCCCCCACCGCGGACCAGGCCACCCGCCGCACCCAGGCCCGGCGCTCGACGCGGGTCGTCCAGACGGCGAGCGCGACGGTGAGGAGCGCGATCGTGCCGGCGAACAGGCGGTGCCCGTGCTCCGCCCGCACGGTGTCGATGCGCCACCAGTGCGGCGGGCTGAACGAGCCGTAGGAGAGCGGCCAGTCCGGCACCGAAAGCCCGGCCTCCTTGCTCTTGACCAGGGCGCCGGCGGCGATCAGCAGCACGACCAGGCAGGCGAGCACGGTGGCGAAGCGGTGGAGCCCGCGCGGGGGCGCGGACGGGTTCCGGGCAATCGAGGTCGTGCTCATCCGAGGCTCGTGGAGGTCGTAGCGGGCAAAAGCGGCGAACCGCGCCGGGAGTTTACCCCGAACCGCCCGCCAAGCAAACCGCGGCGCCGGCTGGGAGAGTGCCTGCCCCTCTCACCCGGGCGACGAGCTGGCAGGTGCCTTGCTACAACTGAGTGACAAGGGCCTGCGCAACGCACGCCCCCAGTGGTGCCTCGAACCTCAAGTGCTCTCGAGTATTGCCCTCAGGGGACCGGCACGCGCTCACTTCGAAAGGAGACTTGCATGGATCTCAAGAAGCGAACTCTGACTCGGATTCTGATGCTGGCGGCCCTGGTCATGGGCCTCCTGGCAGCAGCGCCGGCGCTGGCCGCGACAGTGTCCCTCGAAGGCGTCGTCACGGAGGGCCCCGATCCCGATTGCGTGCTCGTCCGGGACCATCAGGGCAATTCCTTCGTGCTCGAGGGCACCGGCTGGTACGGCGTCATCGGCAACGACTACGTCCGCCTCGAAGGGACGATGGTCCCCGATACCCGCTGCGGCGTTACCAGCGGCATCCAGGTCGCCGGCGTCACGACGATCTGGCGCGACGACACCCACAAGGTGATCGTCTACGAGCGGTCGAAGGAGGGCACTTTCATGGACTGGGTGCGGGCCCACCGCGAGCATGAGTGGAGAGAGTGGGAGCAGAAGCACCACATCCCGCCTCCGCCGCCGCAGAAGTAGGAGGAAGCTGCCGGATCTAGGGGGCCCGTCGGCGAGATCGGCCAGGGCAGGGTGATACGCTCCCACCATGTCAGGCATCGCCGAGCGGGCCCCCTCCGGCGCCGACCTCACCCGCCGACTGCACGCATTCGCGGCGGTCGATCCCCGCATCCTGGCGCTCTACCTTTTCGGCTCCCGCGCTCGACAAGAGGAAGGCGAGCATTCCGACGTCGACGTGGCTCTCCTCTTCCGTGAGAGGGAGCCGTTGCGGGAGCTGTTGCTCCTCGAGGACGACCTCGAGCGGCAACTCGGCATGCCGGTCGACCTCGTCGACGCCGGGCGGGCGAGCGCCTTCCTCGCCCTCGACGTCATCCGCGGCGAGCGGATCTACTGCACCGATCCTGACCGCTGTGCCGAGTTCGAGCTCTACGTCATGCGCCGAGCCGGCGATCTCGCCCCCTTCGAGAGGGAGCGCCGGCGGCTCCTTTCGCAGCCATGGACCTGCAAGTAGGTGGGCGGACGACAGCCGCTCGGCCGCGCTTCATTCCATAGCCAGGGGATGCATCCCAGCCCTGCTGAACGCCGTCCAGGGCCGCGGGATCCAGTCCAAGCCGGCGGGCGTCGATCCGACCGGTTCGGCTCCGCCCCAATCGAGCCGGCTCCATCCCAATCGGGCTGGCTCCATGCCAATCGGATTGGCGTCGCCCCCATCGAGCTGGCGCCGTCCCCATCGAGATGGAGCCATCCTTTTCGCCGCGGGACGACTAAAATCGAAAAAAACTGTGGGGCGAGGCTCGCCCATTCGAGGGGGAGGCCTCCCCTTCTAGGGATAGGGGTGCCCCTGGTTGGGGTAGGAGTGTACCTTCTTGGGGCAGGGGTCCCCCTGGTTGGGGGAGGGGTGCCCCCACATGGGATAGGGGTGCCCCTTCTTGGGGCAGGCCTCCCCCTTCATCGGGGAGGGGTGCCCCTGATTGGGG
>DATNKQ010000605.1:0-5723 GCA_035603315.1 Thermoanaerobaculia bacterium | reverse complement strand
TCTGCCAGCGCGCGCTCGAGGTCGGCCAGCAGGTCGTCCGGATGCTCGAGTCCGATCGACAGGCGGACGAGGTCCTGCGGCGTGCGCGAGCCCGGCCCCTCGGAGGAGGCGCGATGCTCGATGAGGCTCTCGACGCCGCCGAGGGAGGTGGCGCGGGTGAAGAGCTCGACCCGGGAGACCGCCCGCAGGGCCGCCTCCTTCCCCCCGCGGGCGCGAAAGGAGAGCATGCCGCCGAAGCCCGACATCTGGCGGGCCGCGATCTCGTGCCCGGGGTGCGTGGGCAGGCCCGGGTAGTGGACCGCCGACACCGCGGGAAAGCGCTCGAGCGCCCGCGCCACCGCCAGGGCGCCGGCGCTGTGCACCGCCATGCGGCAGGCGAGGGTGCGGAGCCCGCGCAGGACGAGCCAGGAGTTGAAGGGCGAGCCGACGGCCCCCAGGATGTGCCGCGCGTGGAGAGTGCGCTCGTAGAGGTCGTCCTTGCGGGCGAAGAGGAGCGCGCCGCCCTGGACGTCGCTGTGGCCGCCGAAGTACTTGGTGGTGGCGTGGAGAACGACGTCGGCCCCGAGTTCGATCGGCCGCTGGAGGACGGGCGTGGCGAAGGTGTTGTCGACCACCGTTTGAGCCCCGGCCGCGCGGGCGACGGCGACCGCGCCGGCGAGGTCGGTCACCTTGAGCAGCGGGTTGGAGGGCGTCTCCAGCCAGACGAAGCGGGTGTTGGGCTTGCACGCCGCGCGGAGGGCCGCGAGGTCGTTCATCGCCACGAATTCCGCGGCGATCCCCCAGTTGGGCAGGTAGTCGAGCGCCGTCTCGCGGAAGCCGTAGTAGGCGTCATCGGGGAAGACGACGTGCGAGCCGGGAGGCAGGGTCTGGAGGAGCGCCACGCCGGCGGCCATCCCCGAGGCGAACACCAGGGCCGCCTCCGCCCCCTCGAGCGGCGCCAGCGCCGCCTCGAGCTGCGACTCGGTGGGGTTCGACTCGCGGATGTAGGTGTGCCCGCCGAGCGGTCTCCCCTCAGGATCGCGGGCGAAGGTCGTCGAAAGGTGGATGGGAGGCGCCACCGCCCCCACGGGATCGTCGGCGCGGCCGGAATGGACCGCCAGGGTCTCGAATCGCATCCGAGGAGAGTAACGCGCGAGGGAGCCGGCGGGAAGGGATCCAGGCCGCGGGGAGCGCGTCCAAGCGAAGTGGATCGAGTCCAAGTCGACGGGAGTCAGTCCACTTGAAATGGACTCGGTCCACGTCGATGGGAGTCGGTCCATTTCGATTGGACTGACTCCACTGGAAGTGGATCGAATCCCGTTCGCTGGGACTGAATCCGCGTCGATTGGACTCAGTCCATTTCAATTGGACTGAGTCCACGTCGTTGGGCGGCTGTCAAAAGTCCTCTTTAGTGGACGGTTTCCGGCAGATCCTACTCCAGCTCCCTCACCAGCACCCCGTAGCCGGAGGTCCCCAGCATCAGACTTCCATCCAGGATCAGCGCCGAGGTGATGTCGCGGGCGGGGACGTCGAGTGGCAGCGGTTTCAGGGCCTTCGCCTGCGGGTCGTAGAGCGCCAGCTCCTCGCCGGCGATCACGAGGGCCGGGTAGCGGGGGCTGCCGGTGTCGACGATGCGACAGGCCTTGTCGGTGAGCTGGACCCACATCGGCGCGGGGTCGGTCGAAAGAGCCCAGGCGCCGCCGGCGCCGGCCAGGAGGAGCTGGTCGCCCAGGCGGTGGATCTGGCCGCCGGCGAAGGGGCTGGTGATGGTGTGGTTGGCGTCCCGCGTGAGGCGGTAGACGCCCTGGGCGTCGGTCACCCAGAGGGCATTGCCGTAGACCGCCGCCGAGCGCGGCGGGCCGTGCTTCCACGCCACCGGCGCGAAGCGGTCGCCTTTCCATTCGTAGAGGCCGGCACCGGTGCGGACCACGAGCGCGCCGTCCGCCGTCAGGATCTGCTCCACCCGCTGCTCGCCCAGCTCCTGCACGCGATGCCAATCCTGCCCCAGCCGCTGGTAGAGGCCGCGCTCGGTCGCCGCGTAGGCGCGCCCCTCGCGGACCGCCAGGTCGAGGACCGTCGGCAGCGGCGAGAAGATGCCGCTGAAGGTGCGGCCGCGGTCGCGCGAGACGTAGACGCCGGAGATCGGCCCGGCGTCGTTGACGGCGACCAGGACCTCGTCGCCGGAGCGGGCGAGCGCCCCGACGCGGGTGTTCGTCATCCCTTCGCTGGCGCGCAGGAAGCTCTTGGTGCCGTCGGTCGAGATCCAGACGCCGGAGCCCTCGGTGCCTAAGATGACGCGGTCCGGCCGCGCCGGGCTGTAGGCGATGGCCATGACGGCGAGCGCGGGGTCGCTCCGCCGCCCCCAGGTGTGGCCGCCGTCGGTCGAGATGAAGAGGCCGGAGACGGTGCCCGCCAGCAGGCGGCCGTCCGGCAGCGCCGCGAAGCTCGTCGTGCGGCGCTCTTCGAGCCCGTCCTTGAAGCGCTCCCATTTGCTGCCGCGGTCCTTGGTCTGGTAGACCCAGCCGCAGGTGGAGGCCCAGATCTCCCCCGGCCGCTCGGGGATCGGCGTCAGGCTGAACAACTCGGTGTCGAGGACCATGCCGTTGAAGACGCCGGCCCAGGTGCGGCCGCCGTCCTCGCTGCGGTAGGCCTGCCGCCAGGTCCCGGCGATGACCGTCTCCGGCTGGCTGGGATCGACGAGCAGACTGGTGACCTTCTGGATGTCGGGCAGGTCGGCGGTCAGGTGGCGCCAGGAGAGGCCGCCGTCCTCGCTCCCCCAGACGCCCGAACGGGTGCCGGCGTAGAGGCGTCGTTCTTGGCCGGGGGTGAGCGCGAGGGTGTAGACCGGCTCGTCGGGCAGACCCTGGCTGCGGGCAACCCAGTGGGCGCCGAGGTCGTCCGAGAACGCGGCCTGGCCGCTCCCCCAGACCCCCCACAAGGCCACCCACAGGCGCGACGGCCAGTTGGGATCGAACTGCAGCTTGCCGACCACCCAGCCCGGGAAGGGCAGCGGGGCGCCGGCGTCGTCCCAGCTGCGGCCGCCGTTGCGCGACACATAGAGCTGGCCGGCGGTGGTGCCGGCGAAGACGACGTCGGGGTCGTCCGGCGAGATCGCCAGGGTGCGGACGTCGCCGCCGAAAATCGGCTCGGGGTGCCAGGAAGAGCCGGCAGGTCCAGCGGCAACGGCGACGCTCGGCACGACGAGCGCCAGCCCGAGAATCGCCACGGCGAGCCCCTGGGAGCGCCGGCGTCCCCCCGCCGGCCTTTTCAGCAACGCTTCGCTAGACATCCTGCCGTCCGACCTCCACCGTCTCCAACATCTCCACCGTCTCCTCACGGGACGTATACCGCTTGCCAATCACCTCCGCCAGGATCGAGATGGCGATCTCGCCCGGGCTGTCGCCGCCGATCCGCAGGCCGATCGGCGCGTGCAGGTGGACTCGCGCCAGGTCGCAGCCCCGCGCCGCGACCTCGTCGCGCACCCGCGCCACCTTGCGCCGGCTCCCCATGAGGCCGAGGTAGCGCAGCCGGCGGGGCGCCTGCAGCAGGACGGCCGCCAGAGCCGCCGCGTCGGTCTCCCAGCAGCGCGAGACGATCGCCACGTAGAGGTCGCGGCCGGCGATCGGCGCCAGGAAGTCCTCGCCGTAGGTGCGGCCGACCGCCGCGATCCGGGTCCCTTCCGGGAAGAGCTCGGGCCGGCGGAACTCCTCGCGGTCGTCGGCGACCAGGAGCTCGAAGCCGGCGAGCGTCGCCCCGCGGGCCAGCGCCTGGCCCACCGGACCGCCGCCGCAGACGACCAGCACCGGCGCCGCCGTCAGCACCTCCAGGAAGACCTCCGCCAGGCCGCCGCAGACCATTCCCGTGGCCTCGCCCCGCACCGCTTCCTCGGTGAGATAGTAGCGCTTGACCTCCGAACGCGCGCCCGCGGCGCCGTTGGCCGCCAGCTTGGCGGCTGCGTCGGCCTTGACCAGCGCCTCGAAGGCGCCGCCGCCGAGATTGCCAAAGAAGGTGCCGTCCGGCCGCGCCAGGAGCTTCCAACCCACCTTGCCAGGCGTCGAGCCCTCGGCGCGCACGATCTGGCACAGCACCACGCGGCCCTGGCTGTGCAAAGAGCGTTCCGCCTCGGCGAGGACGGCGGCCGGCACGGAGGACATGGAAACAGAATAGCAGCGGTGGCCGTCCAGCGGAGTCAAGGCTGGTCGGTCAGCCGCAGGAAGCGTTTGAGGGCGAACCAGCGGTTCCGGACCTTCCAGAAGAAGCTCGCCTCCATGGCGGCGATCCTCGCCTCGAGGACGTGCGCCTCGTGGCGCGCGTCCCGCAGGTTCCAGGCGAGGAGCTCCTTCTCGCCGCGCATCCGCTGGAGGCCGGCGGTGGTTGCCACGAGGTCGAGCTGGGCCGACCGCAGGAGGGCCCCGGCGATCGTGGCGGAGTAGAGGGTCGACTCCCTGCCGGCGCCGTCCACGACCTGGACGACGAGGATTCCGGACGAGCGCGGCAGGTCCGGCGGCAGCGGGATCGAGAAGTGCCAGCCCCAGGCCGTCACCGGCTCGTTGCGGACCTCCCGGGAGAAGTCCTCGCGCGGCGTGAGGTCCGAGATCCTCTGCAGCACCCGCCCCTCGACCAGGGCCTGGACCTCGCGGACCTTCCCGTGGACGCGGTCGATCACCCAGCCGCGGATCTCCAGGCGATCGGGGGGAACCCACGAGCAGTGGTAGACGAAACCCTCCGGTTTCGCGGAGACCGTGAGCCCGGAGAAGTCGGGGTCCGTCCCTTCGACCACCACGTAGAGGTCCTGGAAGTTGCAGAAGCCGCGGGGGATCCTGGCAGTCGAGCAGCCGGGGGCGCTTCGCGAGACGGCGGAGCGCACGAACGCCTCGCTCACCCAGGTGCTGCCGTACTCGCTCTTGGCGAGCGAGTGGCTCTCGCTCTCCTCGGAGAAGACGATGCCGCTCGCCGGCATCGCGCGGCGGTCGCTCAGCAGAGCCTCGTCGTGGACGCTGAAGACCAGCATCCCGCCGGGGGCGAGGAGGCCGCAAATCTTCGCCAACCAGGCGAGGAAGGTCGGCTCCGGGAGATGACTGAAGAGCGAGGAGACGAGGATGCAGTCGAAGCGCTCGGCGCAGGCGAAGTCCTCGGGAGCCGCCGTCGAGACGATGCCATGGACGCCGAACTGCTCCTCCTGGAAGCGCACGCCGTCGGCGTCGATGTCCGCCACCCACACCCGTTCGGGAGGGAGGTCGCGCACCAGGAAGCGGGTGATGCGGCCGTAGCCGCTGGCGAAGTCGAGGAGCTTGCCCACCCGCCCGACCTTCCCGAAGCGCCACTCGACGATCTCCTTCTGCGTCGTCCAGATGAGCTGGCCGGAGTGGAAGTAGATGGAGAGCGCCTGCCCGCGTTCGCCGGCGTGGCTGTCGAGCAGGAAGCGGAACATCTCGTCGCGGGCGTCGACGTTCAGGTTGGCGCCGTCGCAGACCGCGGTGCCCTGGCCGATGGCGAGGACGAGCGGGTCGTTCTCTTCGGTGCGGTAGGCGAGGGTCATGGGTAGCGGGGGCGGCGCCGGCCGGCAAGCCCGGGAGTGTAGCAGGGCTATACTGCCTCCCCGGTGACCCCGGTCTTTCGCCAGCTGCTCTTGGGCCTCGCCCTGGCGTGGGCGGCCTTCGCCGCCCTCCGCGAGCTGAACGGGGCGCTCGCCGACTACGACACCCGCGACCGCCTGGCCGCCGGCCCCGTCAGCTGGCGTGCCG
>DATNKQ010000599.1:0-5645 GCA_035603315.1 Thermoanaerobaculia bacterium | reverse complement strand
CGAGCCGTCGGCGCGCAGGATGCCCCACTTGGGGACTCCGGCGGCGGGGTCGTCCTGGATCTCGTAGAAAAAGATCTTGCTCACCCAGTCGCGGTTCGGTTGGCCGCCGAGCCAGTCGTTCAGCAGGCCGGAATAGTAGCTGGCCTGCTGCGGCTCGGAGACCTGGTCGGTCGCCCAGCCGGTCTCCGTCAGCCAGAAGGGCTTCCCCAGCCAGCCGGTCGCCTGCAGCACCTCCTTGACGGAGGGGGGAACGATGTTCCACAGGGCCGGCTGGCCGCCGAAGAGGGTCGGCTGGTCGAGGTCGTCGGTGACGTTGTGGCTGCCGTCGCGGTCGTAGACGTGGTGGGTGACGAAGTCGAGCCGGCTTCCCGCCTGCTCGATCGCCTGCTGCAGCCAGGAGAACCAGTCGCTGTTGCCCGAGGTGAGATGCGCCAGATCGGGGCCGCCGACCTTGGCCTGCGGGTTGCCGGCGTGGATGGCGTCGGCGCCGCCCTTCAGGATGACGTCGATGTACTCCTGCTGGCTGCCGGCCCAGAAGTGGCCCTCGTTGGGCTCGTTCCACATCCCCCAGTAGCGGATGCTGTCCTTGTAACGGCTGGCGGCGCGGAAGCAGATGTCGGCCCAGTCCGCCGGGTTGTCCGGCACGCCGGTGACGGATGGCCCGCTGGTCGCCCAGGCGGGGGTGTAGGCGAAGGTGGCGTAGACCTCGATCCCCCGCGCCTTGGCGGCGGCGGCGATGGGGTCGTAGGTCGACCAGTCGTAGACCCCGCGCTGGGGCTCGACATAGGCCCAGACGAAGTCGATGCGCACCCAGCCGATGCCGGCGGCCTGGGCGCTGTCGAGGAGCCGGGTGAGGTCGGCGCCGGTGGGGGCGTGGATGTTGATGCCGTAGGGGGAGGACTCGTCGGCCCGCGACCGCGCGGCCCCGGCGAGGAGGAGGGCGAACGCGAGGCAGAGGGTGAGGCGCGAGCGGTGAGTCATACGGGATGCCTTACGGGAAGTTGTACGCGGCCACCTGCGGCGACGTCCTTGCGCTCAATTTTACCATGCTGCCGAGTGACCGAATAGCTTTGCAGCTATAATCCAGTCACTCTCCTAGCGTTGCAGCAGGTATTCATCGGCGAGTGGCGGCGATGGTGGTGATGGGTGGCGAGGGAATCCGGATGGCTTCAACCGACCTGACCGATCCGACCGCTCCGACCGCTCTCAGACGGGAGATCACCGAGCGCTACAAGCTCGAGAAGATCCTCAAGTCGAGCCGTTCGGGCAGCGTCCTGCGGGCGAGCGACATCGCCTCGGGACAAGCGGTGGTGGTCAAGCTGCTCACCCTGCCGCCGGCGGCCTCCACGGCAGCAGAAGGCGGCGATCCGGCGGTGCGCTTCACGCGGACGGCGGCGGCGCTCGCCGCCCTCCCCCATCCCAGCCTGCCCGCCATCCGCGACTTCGGGCTGACCCCCGACGGCAGCGCCTTCCTCGTCATGGAACGCCTGGAGGGCCGCGGCTTCGAGAGCCTGGCGGGAGGCGCCACCCGCCGCATCGTCCTCCTCCTCGGCCAGGCCATCGACGGCATCGAGCTCCTGGCCTCGCGCGAGCTGGCGCACCACAACCTGTCGCCCGACAACCTCCTGGTGATCCATCCCGCGGCGGACGGGATCAAGATGCTCGGGCTGGGCACCGCCCTCTTCCGCGAGGCCGCCGCCACGAGCGCCGGCGAGAACGCCCGCTTCCGCGCCCCCGAGGAGCTGGCGCCGCCGCCGGGCGGGATTCCCGCCGCCGAAGGCTGGCGCTCGGACCTCTGCTCGCTCGCCCTCTCGGCCTGCCACGTGCTGGGGGCGACGGTGACCTTCACTGACACCCCGGCGCCGCAGGTCGCGCTGCCGCTCAGCCTGGGTTTCCAGCTCCAGGACGCCGAGGCCCTGCGGCGGCTCTTCGAACAGTGCCTGCGGCGCAATCCGGCCGAGCGGCCGACCTTCGCGCAGGCGAGGAACGCGCTGAGACGCTCGATCGGCGAGCCGCCGATCAAGGAGGCGCCGGTGGTGCCGATCAAGGCGGCGCCCGTCCAACCAACGCCGGTCCAGCGGCCGCCAGTTCCGGAGACGCCGCGGCAGCCGGCGCCGGTCCTGGAGGCGCTCGTCTCGCCGCTGCTCCCAGAGGAACCGCCGGAGAGGTCGCTCATCGAGGAGACCCGGCCCGCCTTCTTCCCCGACGAGGACCTGGACGGCGGGCCGCCGCCCGCTCCACCCGTAAGGGCCGCAGCACCGTCCGTCCCGGTGCCGGTGGCGATGCCGGCCCTCTCCGCGTTGTCCTCGGCGGCTCCCGCCCTGGAGGAGCCCTCGCCGTTGCCGCCGCTGGCGCCGGCGTCGCCTGCGTCCTCGGTTCCGCCGGCGCCAGAGGAAGAGGAAGGGGAGCTGCTGACGCCGATCAGCGACGACTTCCTGGAGGAGATGCTGGCGCGCCAGAAAGCGCCGCCACCGCCTCCTCCGCCGCCGGTGGCGGTCGAGCCCGCGGAGCCGGCCCCGCCGCCGTCGGCCGGATGGACGGCCCGCCTGCTGCGGCCGATCCCCATCGCCGCCGCGGGCGTGGGACTCCTGATCCTCGTGCTCGCCGCCTGGTGGTGGGTGGGGCGGCAGCCGCCTCCGGCGCCCCCGCCGGCCGCCGCCGCCCATCCGGCGGCGCCGCCACCACCGCCGCCGCCGGGCGAGCGGCTGGCGGCGGCGCGCGACCACCTCGGCCGCGGAGAGGACCACGACGCCCTGATAGCCCTGCGCTCGCTCACCCCCGCCGAGCAGAAATCGCTGCCGCCGGGGTCCTGCGAGCTGATCCGCTGCATGGAGGAGATCCTGGCGGTGACGGCGGGCGAGCGGGTGGCGAGCGATCTCGCGGCCGGCTGGAAGACCGGCAGCGTCGAGCTGCTGCGGGTCGCCGTCCGCGACGCCGACGACCAGCCGGCGGTGGTCCGCGAGCTGCCCGCCGCCGCCGGCGACAACCTCGAGCGGGCGCGCCGCGTCGCCGGCCTCTACGATCAGGCGGAGGCGGCGGCCCTCCACGGCCAGCCCGCCGTCGCCCTCGAGCTCTTCGCCGAGCTGGCCCACCTCGTCAAGGGCTTCCGCGACTCCGCGGGCCTCCGGGACAAGGCCGCCGCTACGCTCGAAACGGATGCGGACGCCCTGGCCGGCGCCGCGAAGTACGACGAGGCCCTGGCGCGCCTCGAGCCGGTCAAGAAGAGCTGGCCGGAGCGGCCGGGCCTGAAGGACAAGCTGGAGGGCTACCGCACCGCGCAGAAGACGGAGGCGACCCTGGAGAGCCGGCTGGCCTCCGCCGCCGTCTCCGAGAAGTCCAAGAAGCCCGACGAGGGCCTGGCGCTCCTGCGCGGCATGAAGCCGACGCCCCACCTCGCGGCCCTCTACGGCGAGCAGGTGAAGCGGCTGGAGGCGCAGCTCGCGGTGATAGACCAGACGCCCCCCACGGTCGATCTCCGCGACGGCTACGTCCTCGACTACGACCGCGGGACGGTCGTCAACCTGAGCTTCCGCATCCGCGACGACTACAAGGTCGACAAGGTCAAGATCTACGCGCGGCCGGGAGGCGGCGGCCGCATGGTGGAGATCCCCTACCGCAAGGACGGCTTCTCCTACTCGGTCGAGATCCAGCCCAGCTTCCACCAGAACGGAACCGTCGACTTCTATGTCGTAGCCTCCGACGTCTCCGGCCACGAGACCTACCTGGGCACCCGCGAGAAACCGCTGCAGATCAAGCGCAAGAAGGGCTTCCGCGAGCGGTAGCCCGGTTCGATATCAATCTCGACCACGGATATCACTCCTGAGCCCGGGAAAGCCCTTCCGGGCCCGGGCTCGGGAAATCACTCCCAGCCACGGGAATGTCATTCCCAGGCCCGGGAAATCATTCCCGGCCTCGGGAAACATCTCCCGGGCTCGGGAAATAACTCCCGGCCTCGGGAAACATCTCCCGGCCTCGGGAAACATCTCCCGGCCTCGGGAAACATCTCCCGGCCTCGGGAAATCATTCCCGGCCTCGGGAAATCATTCCCGACCTCGGGAAACATCTCCCGGGCTCGGGAAATAACTCCCGGCCTCGGGAGTTAACTCCCAACCCTGGGAAATCACTCCCAGGCTCGGGAGTTCGTTCCCGGCCACGGGAAACATTTCCCGTCCTCGCGCTGCCTGCGTAGCGCCCAGTAGCGCCACCAACCTGTGGCCCACCTGTGGGGGCGCGGTCCGAACGCACCATCGGTGGCCTGCGCGCCCGGCACAGGTCCGGGCGCTACGGAGTTTCGAGAGGCGCGCCAAGGGGCTCCCTCCCCCCTTGTGGGCGAGGGCTGCAGAGGGGGGCTGATCGGCCGACGATGTTGGCGGTGGGACCGCAGCCGGACTACCATGAGCTTGGCCTCGGAGGAGACAGAACCGTGAACGTCGAACACCTGACCCCGATCCTCAACGTCTCGAACCTGGAGGAGAGCTTCGTCTGGTTCGAGAAGCTTGGCTGGAAGAAGTGCTGGGACTGGGGCGATCCGCCGACCTTCGGCGCCGTGATCTGCGGCCACTGCGAGATCTTCCTCTGCAAGGACGGCCAGGGATCCCGCGGCGGCCCGATGCCCCGGCACGCGGGAGACGACGACACCGGAGGCGTCTGGATGAGCTGGTGGGTGGCCTCGCCGGCAGAGGTCGATGCGGCCTACGAGCTCGCCGTGAAGGAGGGCCTGACCGTGACGTGGCCTCCCACCGATGAACCCTGGAACGTCCGGGAGTTCCACCTCCGGCATCCCGATGGCCACACGTTTCGCGTCAGCGCGGGGATTGGAGGCGAATGACAGCAGAAGGCTACGAGAAGAGATCGTGAACAAGAACACGACTTCAGTCGAGCTGAGCGGGGCACAGCTTTTCCAGTTCCTCTAGAGAATCCCGGTTGTCATCCCGAGCGAGAGCGAGGGACCCGGGGGGAAGGGTGGCGCCAAGGCCCTTTGCTAGCAAAGGTTTGGAAGGCCTCCCCCCGCCCAGGTCCCTCGCTCTCGCTCGGGATGACGATCGGGAGGCTATGCCCTCTGAGCCTGAGCGTGTAGGTCTTGGTCTGGGCACTTCTTCACAGACGCTCAGAGAGCTGGCGCGCCACGGTCCGAGCAGAATCCTCACAGCTCGCGCCGGAGGCCATCGAGTCTCTTCCGTCCTCCAAAGCAAGGCAGGCACTCCTGTCCTGCCAAGGAGGAGGGAGATGGCGAGTTTTTTCGTCTACATCATGGCCAGTCGTTCTCGCTGCCTTTACGTTGGTGTCTCCAACCAACTTGTGCGGCGAGTAAGGGAGCACAAAGAGGGAAGAGGCGCGGCCTTCACCAGTAAGTATCGAGTCGATCGCCTCGTCTTCTCTGAAGGTTTCGCCGACGTCCGCGCGGCGATTCAACGGGAGAAGCAGATCAAAGATTGGCGGCGATCACGGAAGGTCGAGCTTATCGAGTCTCTCAACCCAGAATGGGATGATCTAAGCCGCGGGCTCTAGGAGGAGGAGCCTCGAATATGGCGCTTCGTCTCGTTACGCTGGCGCCGCGGCCCATCCTCCCGATTGTCATCCCGAGCGAGAGCGAGGGACCTGGGGGAAGGGCGGCGCGAAGACCTTTGCTGCCAATAGTTTGGAAG
>DATNKQ010000569.1:0-39691 GCA_035603315.1 Thermoanaerobaculia bacterium | reverse complement strand
GCGGCGCTTCCCGTCCCGCCGGCGACGGCCGCCGCCCGCCGGTCGATCCCCATCGCCAGCCCGGCGATCCTCGCCGCCAGCCCATCGATCCGCGCCAGGTCGAGCTGCAGCGCCAGACCGGTCCCTGGTGGGCCTCCAACCCAAGCGCCCGCGCCGAGATCGACCGCGTCAACGCCGCGCCTCTCCTGCAAGCGCCGTTGGAGATGGCGGACTTCGAGCAGCAGCCGAGCTTCGAGCCGCAGCCGGGCCAGAAAGAGGCCCCCAAGGGCTTCAACCGCCGGCCCGCCTCCTGGCGGCGCTCGGGGCGATAACCGACGGGAGAGAGCGCCATGCCGCGCGCGAAGAGATACTGGCTGATGAAGTGCGAGCCCGCGGCGTACTCCATCGTGGACCTCGAGCGCGATGGGGTGGCGAGCTGGGAGGGGGTGCGGAACTTCCAGGCGCGCAACTTGATGCGCGACGAGATGAAGCTGGGCGACAGGGTCCTCTTCTACGCCTCGAACGCCGAGCCCTCGGGGGCGACCGGCGTCGCCGAGGTGGCCCGCGAGGCCTATCCCGATTCCTTCGCCTTCAAGAAGGGCCACCGCTACTACGACGAGAAGAGCGATCCCGCGAACCCCACCTGGTACATGGTCGACATCCGGTTCAGCGAGAAGTTCTCGAGCATAATCTCGCTCGACACTCTCAAGAACACCAAGGGTTTGGAGGAGATGGTGGTGACGCAGAAGGGATCGCGGCTCTCCGTCCAGCCGGTCAAGAAGAAGGAGTTCGACATCGTCGTCCGGCTGGGACGCGCGGGGGGCAGGGCCGGCCGTTGAGCGACGGCTACTGGAGCGACCGCGTCGAGATCCAGTGCCCCTACTGCGGCGAGCGGGTGGAGATCGCCATCGAGCTCGACACCTGGGGCAGCCTGGTGCAGGACTGCGAGGTCTGCTGCAGCCCCTGGCAGCTCACCGTCACCCGCGACCGCTACGGCGACGCCGACGTGCGGGTGGAGAAGCTCGACTCGTGACCGTTCTCACCCCGGACTCCCGCACTTTCACACCGGCGGCCGGCCACCCCGCCGGCAGCGGCGGCGGCCTGCAGGCCTTTCGCGCCGTCCCCCGCACCGGCGTCGTCTACGTCACCAAGGAGGCGCAGGCGAGCGGCTATCGCTCCGGCGACCCGGACTGGGCCAACCTCGGGCAAGGGCAGCCGGAGACCGGGCCGCTGCCGGGGGCGCCGCCGCGGATCGGCGGCGTCACCATCGATCCCGCCGATCACGAGTACGCGCCGGTGCCGGGGATCTGGGAGCTGCGGGAGGCGGTCGCCGGGCTCTACAACCGGTTCTACCGCCGCGGCATGCCCTCCCAATACTCGGCGGAGAACGTGGCGATCTCCGGCGGCGGCCGGGCGGCGCTCACCCGCGCGGTGGCGGCTCTCGACCGCGTGAATCTCGGCCACTTTCTGCCCGACTACACGGCCTACGAGGAGCTGCTCGACATCTTCCGCCTGGTGTCGCCCATCCCCATCCTCCTCCCCCACGAGGAGGGCTACGCCTTCGGCGCCGCCGACCTGCGGCGCGAGGTGCTGGGGCGCGGCCTCTCAGCGCTCCTCCTCTCGAATCCTTGCAACCCCATGGGCAAGCTGGTCGCCGGGGAGGAGCTGGCGGAGTGGATCGCCGTCGGGCGGGAGCTCGACTGCACCCTCCTCCTCGACGAGTTCTACTCGCACTACGTCTGGAACCCCCCTACCAGCGATATCGGCGATACGGGAGTCATGGTCAGCGCCGCCCAGCACGTCGAGGACGTCGACCGCGACCCGGTGGTGATCGTCGACGGCCTGACCAAGAACTGGCGCTATCCGGGCTGGCGGGTGACCTGGACGGTGGGACCGCGGCAGGTCATCGAGGCGGTCGAGAGCGCCGGCTCGTTCCTGGACGGTGGCGGCTCGAAGCCGCTCCAGCGGGCGGCGGTGGCGCTGATGGAGCCCGACCTCGTGCTCGCCGAGACGCTGGCCATCCGCGACGCCTTCTTGCGCAAGCGCGAGCTGATGCTCCGCCGCGTCCGCGAGCTGGGGATGGGGATCGACCGCGAGCCGGACGGCACCTTCTACGCCTTCGTCTCGCTGCACGAGCTGCCGCCGGCGATCGCCGACGGCATGGCCTTCTTTCGCGCCGCCCTCGACCACCAGGTCATCTGCGTGCCCGGCGTCTTCTTCGACGTCAACCCCGGCCGCCGCCGCTCGCAGCGGCTCTCCCGCTTCCACCAGCACGTCCGCCTCTCCTTCGGCCCCAGCTTCGAAGAGGTCCGGCGCGGCCTCGATCGCCTAGAAGAGATGATCCACGCCGCCGCCGGCTGAAGCCCGCCTGCCCCGCCTATACAATGGCGGCCATGCCGAACCGGTCCCGTCCTTCGTTCCCCTATCTCCTGATCCCTTGCCTGCTGGCGTACGGCGCGCTTCGGATCGCCGCCGCCGCGGCTCCCGCGACGACGCCCGCGACTCCCCAGACGGCGCCTGCAGCGGGCCCCTGGACGCGAGGCGCCGTCCTCTACACGGTCTTCGTTCCCAGCTTCGCGGACTCGAACGGCGACGGCAGGGGGGATCTCCCGGGGCTGCTCGGCGAGCTCGATTACCTGAACGACGGCAACCCCAAGACGGTGACCGATCTCGGCGTCGACGCCCTCTGGCTGCGCGGCATCGCCCACCCCACGGCCGCCGACCCCGACCTCGGCCGGCTGCGGGCGGAAGGGACGCAGCGCGGGCTGCGGATCGTCGTCGAGGGCCTCGACGAGCTGCCGGTGCGACTGCAACCGGACCTCGCCGCCGAGATCGTCGCGGGAGTGAAGGCCGGGGAGGCGAGCGGCATCGCGCGACGCCTCGCCGGCCTCGCGGCTGCGGAGACCGGAGGTCCGGTCGAAGCTCTCCTGCTCGCCGCCGACGGGTCGCGGCTCGCCACCCGCCTCGCGGGCGACGCGGGCCGCGGCAAGAGCGCCGCCGCCATCCTCCTTACCCTTCCCGGGACGCCCGTGCTCGACTACGGCGACGAGATCGGCCTCGCCAGCGGAAAAGGCAAGGGGGACGACGTCCGGCGCACGCCGATGCCCTGGGTCAACGTCGCCGCCGAGGCGAAGGACCCCAACTCGCTCCTGAGCACCTACCGCTATCTCATTCGGGCGCGCCACAACTCGCTCGCTCTGCGGCAAGGGAGCCTGAAGGTCCTGAGCGCCGCCGACGCTCCGACGCCGATCCTGGCCTACCTCCGCGACGAGGGGAAGGAGCGGGTGCTGGTGGTCCACAACCTGGGCGGGAGCGAGGTGGACGCGGGTCCCTACGGCGTCGCCGGCATGCCCGACGCGCTCTTCGCCTCGCCGGGCCTGCCGCCCCCCAAAGGCGCTCCCGGCGCCTGGCGTCTCCACCTCCCGCCGCACGGGAGCGGCGTTTACCGGCTGCGGTAGGATCCATCCCATCGGAGGCAAGGCAATGTCAACGTCGGTCAAGGACCTTTCGGTCGACGAGCTCCGCGCCATGATCGAGGACACGGTGCGGCGGACGATGGAGGACTACCTGGAGGATCTCCAGGCGCTCTCGTCCCCGACCTATGTCGACTCGATCGCCGAGGCGCGGGAGGATTACCGGGCAGGGAGAACGGGGCTCCCGGCGCGCCCGTCCTGAGGTAAGCTCCCTACCCAATCGAGCTTCAGGAGTCGACAGTGCCCGCAGATGTCTCTGCGGCGCGTGCGCATTCTTATCTTGAAGGAGCAAGGAGGAGAGAGATGGCGAACGTGCAGACCAATCTGGGGGATCTCAAGGTCGCCGTCCAGGACGCGGCGGCGGCGCTGGCGACGGGGCTGGTGGCGCAGACGACTTTCCAGAACCTGCCGGCGGGGACGGGCACCGACCCCAACGAGCTTCCGGGCTCGCCGCTGACCCTCACCGGCAGCGACCAGCTCAACCTCGGCCAGGGCACAAAGCTCTCGCTGGGGGCCTCGGGTGGGTTTCACGTCTACGCCTTCCGCCAGCCCACCGACGCCGATCCCGACGACGTCGTCGCGGCGCCCGCCGCCGGCAGCGCCTGGCTCAAGACCGAGCTCCAGGCTGCCGTCCAGGCGAGCGGCGGCGGGGCGCTCCAGGGCGTCCAGTTCGGGATCGACGCCAGCTCCGCCGTGCGGCTCCTCGACTACCGGCAGCACGCCGCCACGGACGAAGTGGCGGAGGCGGTGCTGGAGACCATCGCGAGCGCCCGCTTCGCCACCGACATCAAGAGCATCCGCGCCTTAACCGGCGGCGACGCCCTGGCTTTTCTGGTGAGTGGCAAGCTGTCCATGCAGGCCACCTTCACCTATGCCGACGTGCTCGCCGGCAGCGTCGCCGCCCTCGACCAGGTGCTGGGGATGACCGGCGCCGCCGCCTACAAGATCAACCTAGGCGCGAACGTCGCCGCCAACCTGACGGCGAGCGACGACTTTCGCCTCGTCTTCACCCGCGGGACGGAGCTCGAGATCGCCGTCGAGGTGCAGAAGAGCGCCTCCTCGAGCGCCGCCGCCACCGCCTCCCTGGGGGTACAGGTGGGCTTCGATAACCCCGCCCAGCTCGCCGGCCTGCTCGACTCCTACTTGATCGGCCGGCTCGGCACGCGGTATCAGGACTTCAAGGGGCTGCTCGGCAAGCTCTCCAGCGTGTCCAACCTCACGCAGCTCGATCCCTCCGAGCAGGCGCTCGCCCAGGCCATCGCCACCCGTCTCGGCCTGGCCCCCGCCCAGGACCAGCTCGCGGCGCTGAAGACCCGCCTCGACGGCGCCGAGGCGAAGCTCTCGGCCGGGCTCCTGAAAGTGGCCTCGACGCAGATCAAGCTCGTCTTCACCGCCGGCTACACCCGCATCGCCAGCTCGCAGGCGATCCTCCGTTTCGAGACCTCCGCCGACAGCCTGGCGCCTCTCCTCAACGGCCTCCTCCTGGGGAACCTGACCGGCGTCACCGCGCGCCTGGTGACCGGCGACCCCGCCTTCCTGCTCCGCGAATACATGGAGAGCCGGGAGGTGCAGACCGGCCGCTCCTTCGGCGTCGCGCTGTCGATCGGCGAATGGGCGGCCGGCAGCACCTTCACCGTCAACGAGGACCGCAAGGAGCAGAAGAGCCTTCAAGGAGTCCGCCTGAGCTACGATGGCCGGCGCACCCTGCAGTCGAGCTGGAACAAAGACCGAGAGCTGTATGCCTTCGAGCTCGCCGCGGCGATGGACCACTACGCGCCGGCGCCCAAGGGCGCGGACTTCGCGTTCCTCATCAACCTGAGCTGGATGTGGAACGCGGTCCTGGACGCCAACCTCCTGCACACCATCCTCGATCTGGCCAACGTCTGGCGGGTGGTGGCCCGCGAAGAGGCGGCCGGCCTCAGGACCGCTCTCCTGCCGCTGCTCGGCAAGCGGGTGCAGGCGGAGCTCGAGCTGCGGGTCTCCGACGCCGGCGTGCGCCAGCTCGTGCTCTTTCCCGCGCCGACCTTCGAGGCCGTCTGGGTGAAGGCGATGGCGGAAGCCCTGCCGCCCATCTTCTTCGGCGACCACTTCCTGCGCGAGAACGTCGCCCAGCGCCGGCTCCTCTACCAGGGACCGGCGAAGGCCGCCTTCGATCAGCACTCCCCGGCGGATCTCACCACCGTGCCCGCCTACGCCAACCCGGCTCTGGCGCCGCCGCTCTCCCCGGGCGACCGCATCCAGCTCGAGAACTTCGACTTCGGCAGGAGCCAGCTGGGCAACTTCGCGATCTACGGCATCAAGACCCTGTGGAACCCCGGCTCGGCGACCGTCAACCCATGGAGCCTCTTCGTGCGCTTCCGCTCGGCCCTGCAAGCCCTCGGCGGCTTCATCGGCGGGGGCGGCGCCTATGCCGACGTCGCCGCCGCCTTCTCGGGCATCCAGTCGCTGATCGCCCAGGACTACCAGGGCCGCATACTGGGGTCGATCGTCGCCCAGCTCCTGACCGGCAAGCCCGGCCTGCTCTCCGCCGCCTGCCAGGTGAAGCCTGCCGATGGCAGCCAGGCGGTGGTGATTGCCGGCGGTGGCGACGGGAGCCCGTCTTGAGTCTGGGGGCGGCGAATCCGCGAGCCCGGCGCCGGCCGTACTGAGAACATGAAGACTCTCCCATCGCTTGCCCTCGTCGCCCTCGCTCTCATCGCCGCCCCGCGCGGCGAGGCGGCCGGGGAGCGCGCCGCCGCCCCCGTCGTCGTCGAGCTCTTCACCTCCCAGGGCTGCTCGAGCTGCCCGCCGGCCGACCGCCTGCTCAGCCGGCTGACCGGCGACGCGGACCTCGCCGGGCGGGTCATCCCGCTCGCCTTCCATGTCGACTACTGGAACTACATCGGCTGGCAGGACCCCTTCTCCTCCGCCGACTGGTCGAAGCGGCAGAACGACTACGCGCGGGCGTGGGGCGAGAATCGCATCTACACGCCGCAGCTCGTGGTCAACGGCAAGACCGAGTGCGTGGGTTCCGACGAGCGCCTGGTCCGGCAGCGCATCGCCGAGGCCCTCAAGGCAGCGCCCGCCGGGCAGGTCGGCCTGAAGGTCGAGCCGGCGGCGGGAGGCCTCAGGGTGGAGGCCGACGCCCGCCTCGCTGGGGGCGTCGGGCGCGACCTCGACCTCCTGGTGGCCCTCTACGAGACCGGCCTCTCGACGCCGGTCAAGGCAGGCGAGAACGCCCGCCAGACGCTCCAGAACGACTACGTCGTGCGGCGCCTGGCGAGGGTTTTGACGCTCCCCGCCGCCGCCGGCTCTGCGAAATCCGGCGCGGTGAGCCTGGCGCTCGACCCCACCTGGAAGCGGGGCAACCTCGGCGTCGCCGCCTTCCTCCAGGACCCCGTCACCCGGATGATCCACGGCGCCGCGGTCGCCAAGGTGCCCGCGAAGTAGACTTCCGGGGCGCGCCCCCGAAGGAGCGCAGCGAGGCCAAATGGAGCCACTACTCTTGCCTTGCGGCGCCCGATTCGGTGTCGTAGACTCAGGCGTCCTTTTTGGCAGACTTCGGAAGCGGTAGGAATTCTTCAGTGCAGCACACGCCGGGAACGCGGACCTTTTCGGAGGGCCGGGCGCCTCTCCCTGCGCACGGCCCATCGGCCGGGGCGCGCGGGCCCCTCCCGGCCTATCGATCGAGGAGGAGTAGATGACGGCATTGGTCGACGAGCGGCTGGCCCACGGGCACGGCCACGAAGCTCATGAAGAGCTGAGCTTCCTGCGCAAGTACGTCTTCTCCCAGGATCACAAGGTCATCGGCATCCAGTACGGCTTCACCGCGCTGACGTTCCTCCTCTACGGCTTCTCGCTGATGATGATGATGCGGTGGCAGCTCGCCTACCCGGGCCAGCCCATCCCCTTCATCGGCCGCTTCCTGTCGCAAGGCGCCGCCGCCGGAGGCATCATGCTCCCCGAGTTCTACAACCAGCTCGGGGCCATGCACGGCACCATCATGGTCTTCCTGGGGATCGTGCCGCTCGCCGTGGGCGCCTTCGGCAACTATGTAGTGCCGCTGCAGATCGGTGCCCCCGACATGGCCTTCCCCAAGCTCAACATGGCGAGCTACTGGATGTACTTCCTGGGCGGCGTGACCATGCTGGGAAGCTTCTTCCTCCCCGGCGGCGCCGCGCAGTCCGGCTGGACCTCCTACCCGCCGCTCTCCGACATCGCCCCCCCGGGGCAGACGGCCTGGCTCTTCGGCATGCTCTTCCTCATCATCTCCTCGCTCCTCGGCGCCACCAACTTCATCACCACTATCGTCCAGCTGCGCGCCCCGGGAATGACCTGGATGCGGCTGCCCTTCTTCGTCTGGGCGCAGCTCGTGACCTCGTTCCTCCTCCTCCTCGCCTTTCCGGCGCTGCAGGCGGCGGCGGTGCTGCAGATGATGGACCGCCTGGCGGGGACGAGCTTCTTCCTGCCCAGCGGCTTGATCGTCTCCGGGCAGGCGATCGCCAACACCGGCGGCGGCAACCCGCTCCTCTGGCAGCACCTCTTCTGGTTCCTCGCCCACCCCGAGGTCTACGTCCTCATCCTGCCGGCCTTCGGCATCGTCGCCGAGGTGATCGCCAACAACACCCGGAAGCCGCTCTGGGGCTACCGCTCGATGGTCTACGCGACGGTCTTCCTGGGCTTCATGTCCTTCATCGTCTGGGCGCACCACATGTTCATGACCGGCATGGGGACGGTGATGAGCACTTTCTTCCAGACGACGACGATGATCATCTCCATCCCCTCGGTCGTCATCCTCACCGCCCTCGTCATCTCGCTGTGGGGAGGCTCCATCCGCTTCACCACGCCGATGCTCTTCGCCCTCGGCTTCCTGCCCATGTTCGCCATCGGCGGCCTGACCGGCCTGCCGCTCGGCCTCGCGCCGACCGACATCCACCTGCACGACACCATGTACGTCATCGGCCACTTCCACTACGTGGTGGCGCCGGGGACGATCTTCGCCATGTTCGCCGGCATCTACTACTGGTTCCCCAAGATCACCGGGCGGAAGATGAGCGACGTCCTGGGGCGGATCCACTTTTGGCTGTCGTTCGTCTTCATCAACGGCATCTTCATGCCGATGTTCATCGTCGGCCTGGCCGGCGTCTCGCGGCGCCTCTACGACGGCGGCCAGCAGTACGCGCACGCCCAGGGCGTCCTGCACTGGAACGTCTTCATGTCGATCTCGGCGTGGTGCCTGGCGCTCTCCCAGATCCCCTTCATCTGGAACCTCTTCTGGAGCATCAAGAAGGGGGTGAAGGTGGGCTCCAACCCCTGGGAGGCGACCACCCTCGAATGGTCGGCCGCTCCCTCGCCGCCGATCGCCCACGGCAACTTCCCGCATCTGCCGACCGTGGTGCGCGGCCCCTACGACTACAGCGTCCCCGGCGCGGCGACGGACTTCACGCCGCAAGGGCAGGAGGCCTGAGATGGACATTCCCTACACCGTAGAGCCCCGGCCCGATACCGGGGTGTTCAACGCCAAGCTCGGAATCTGGCTTTTCCTCGCCTCCGAGGTGATGCTCTTCGGCGCCCTCTTCTCGTCCTACATCCTGTTGCGCACCGGCGCGCCCGCCTGGCCGCACGGCCGCGACGAGGGCCTGAGCGTCCCGCTGGCGACGCTCAACACCCTCATCCTCATCAGCTCCTCGGTCACCATGGTCATGTCGTGGGCATCGCTCAAGCTCAACGAGTTCAAGAAGTATCGGCTCTACATGGGGCTCACCATCCTCTGCGGCCTGGGATTCATGGTCATCAAGAGCATCGAGTACAGCCACAAATTCGAGACCCATCACTTCCCCAAGACCAACACCTTTCTGGCCATCTACTTCACCCTGACCGGCCTCCACGGCCTGCACGTCCTGGGGGGGATGATCGTCAACGGCTACTTCTGGGGGCCCGGGGCCAAGCTGTTCAAGAAGGACCCCGAGCGCTTCGCCAACCGCATCGAGGTGGCGGGCCTCTACTGGCACTTCGTCGACCTGGTCTGGATCTTCCTCTTCCCGACCCTCTACCTTCTCTAGGGCCTTTGGAGAGATCGACTATGGAAGCGCACGCGCACGACGCGGATTCGATTCGCCGGCAGACCAGGATCTACGTGGCGGTATTCGGCGCTCTGGCGGTGCTCACCCTCGTCACGGTGACGGTGAGCTACCTCCACCTGTCGACGCCAATGGCCATCCTCGTCGCCCTGGTGATCGCCAGCATCAAGGGGTCGCTCGTCGCCGCCTACTTCATGCACCTCATCTCCGAGCGCAAGGCGATCTACGGCATCCTCATCCTCACCGTCGTCTTCTTCGCCGTGCTGATGTCGACGCCGTCGCTCTCGGCCTGGAACCAGCGGATGCTCCGATGAGCCTGTCGCTGCGCTCCTTCCACGTCTTCTTCATCGCCGTCTCGATCCTCCTGTCGGCATGGGTCGGCGTGTGGGGGATCGCCAGCTTCCGCGCCGGCGAGGGCGCCTCCGGGCTCGCCCTCTCCGGGCTCTTCTTCCTGGTAGGGATCGTGCTTCTCGTCTACTGGGTGCGGGTGCGGCGGAAGTTCCGGGCCATGGGCCCGGAGGATTGACGGAGGATCCGGCGATGCAGTTTCTACGGCGTGCTCGCGTTCTCGCGGTTCTGCTGGGGACGGCGGCCGGGCTCGGCCTGCCCCGGCTGGCCGCCGCCTGCGCCACCTGCTACGGCGCGGCGGACTCGCCGATGGTCGACGGCATGAACAAGGGCATCCTCACCCTTCTTGGCTTCGTGGCGCTCATCTACCTCGGGGTCGGCAAGGTCATCTGGGATTTCCGCCAGCGGGCGAAGCGGCTCGATCCACCGGTCCGGCACCTGCGCGTCCTTCACGGAGGAAAACAGTAAATGGAGAGATTCCTGGGACTTCCCCCCAACGCCTCGACCCACGGCGCCGAGCTCGACTCCCTGCTCGCGCTGGTGCACTGGTTCATGCTCATCCTCTTCGTGGGCTGGGGCCTGTTCTTCCTCTACACCCTCGTGCGCTACCGTAAGGGCCGCAACCCGGTCGCCAGCTACGAAGGGGCGAAGGGACACTTCTCGACCTACGGGGAGGCGGCGATCGTGGTCGTCGAGGTGCTGCTTCTCGCCGGCTTCGCGGTGCCGATCTGGGCGCGGCGGGTCAACACCCCGCCGCCGGAGGATCAGTCGACGGTGGTGCGGGTGGTGGCCGAGCAGTTTGCCTGGAACGTCCACTACCCCGGCAAGGACGGCAAGTTCGGCCGCACCGACCCCAAGTTCATGGAGACCGGCACCAATCCCTTGGGGATAGACCCCAGCGACCCGGCGGGCAAAGACGACATCGCCACCGTCAACCAGCTCCACCTGCCGGTCGACAAGCCGGTGCTCGTCCGGCTGAGCACCAAGGACGTCATCCACAGCTTCTCCCTGCCGGTGATGCGGGTCAAGCAGGACGCCATCCCGGGCGAGGTCATCCCGGTCTACTTCCAGCCCAACAAGACCGGCAACTGGGAGATCGCCTGCGCCCAGCTCTGCGGCCTCTCCCACTACCGGATGCGCGGCTTCCTGGTCGTCGAGTCGCGCGCCGACTACGAGAAGTGGCTGGCCGAGAACGCGCCGAAGCCGGCGGCCCCGGCCACTCCGGCGCCGGCCACCCCAGCTCCGGCTCCTGCGGCCGCTCCGGTCACCAAATAGACGCCGTACACCTTCCTGCGACAACGCCCCTGAAACCGGGGGCGTTTCCTTTTCCACGCCAGCTCAGGCGCCGGGGTAGAATCCCGCCTCCATGCTCCGCATCCAGGACCTTCCCGCCCTCAACGCCACTCTCAATTCGCTCTCCGCCGTCCTTTTGGTGACGGGATACATCCTCATCCGCAACCGGCGCTGGCGGGCCCATCGCGGCGTGATGATCGCCGCCCTCGTCTCCTCGACCCTCTTCCTCACCTCCTACCTCGTCTACCACGCCCACGTCGGCTCCAAGCACTTTCCCGGCACCGGCGGCGCGCGGATCGTCTACTTCGCCATCCTGATCACCCACACCGTCCTGGCGGCGACCGTCCCCTTCTTCGCCGGGGTGACCGTCTACCTGGCCGCCCGCCGCCGCTTCGGCACCCACAAGCGGGTCGCCCGCTGGGCCCTCCCCGTCTGGCTCTACGTCTCGGTCACCGGGGTCGTGGTGTACTGGATGCTCTACCAGGTGCGGTGGTAGGGCCGGCCGGAGAGCTCTTCGACCTACAGCGCCGGCGTCACCGCCGCCAGATCCTCCTCGCCGGTGCGGATGCGGATTACCTTCTCGACCGGCAGCACGAAGATCTTGCCGTCGCCGACCTCGCCGGTGCGGGCGGAGTGGAGGATGGCGTCGACGGTCACCTCGACGAATGGGTCGGAGACGCCGATGTCCAGGCGTACCTTGTCCACCAGCTCCATCTTGACCGTCGATCCACGGTAGGTCTCCACCTGCTCGGTCTCGCCGCCGTGCCCCTGAGCGCGGGAGATGGTCAGGCCGTGGACCTCGGCCTTGAACAGCGCCTCCAGCACCTCGGGGAGCTTCTCCGGCCGCACGACGGCGGTGATCAGCTTCACGCGCCGCTCCCGAGCGGCGCCTCGGCGGCCAGCCCGGACACGGCTGGGGAGTCGAGCGGCGTCGCCACCTCCGGGAGCACGAGGATGGCGCCCTCGCCGCTGGTGTAGGCCTCCTCGCCGTGCTGCGGCACGTCGAGCCCCAGCCCCTCGTGACGGCGGTCGGCGCGGAGCGGCGCGTAGGCGCCGACCAGCTTCAGGAGCGCGAACGAGGCTCCGCCGCTGTAGAGGAGAACGGCGCCGACGGCCGCCGCCTGGCGGCCGAGCTGCGCCGGGTCGCCGGCCAGGAGCCCGTCCTTGCCGCCCCAGACGGCGCTCGCCAGGACTCCGGTCAGCAGCGCCCCCACGAGGCCGCCCACTCCGTGCGCCGCCGTCACGTCGAGCGAGTCGTCGAGCCGGGTGCGCGAGCGGTGGAGGATGGCGTAGTAGCTGGGGAAGGCGGCGACGGCGCCCAGGAGGATGGCGCTCATCGGGCCGATGTAGCCGGCAGCCGGCGTCACCGCCACCAAGCCGACGACGATCCCGGTCGCCGCCCCTACCGCCGTGGTCTTGCGCGTCCGGAGACGGTCGAGCGCCATCCAGACGGAGAGGGTGGCGACCGGCGCCAGCATGGTGTTGGTGAAGGCGAGGGCGGCGGTGGCGTTGGCGGCGAGCGCGCTCCCGGCGTTGAAGCCGAACCAGCCGAACCAGAGGAGGGCGGCGCCCAGGAGGACGAACGGCACGTTGTGGGGGAGGAGCGCCTGGCGGCCGTAGTCCCGGCGCGGCCCGAGGACCGCCGCGGCGACGAGGGCGGCGGCGCCGGCGTTGACGTGGACCACCGTGCCGCCGGCGAAGTCGAGGGCGCCGAGGCTCCCCAGCCAGCCGCCGCCCCACACCCAGTGGCAGACCGGGGCGTAGACGACGAGCGACCAGAGGGTGATGAAGGCGAGATAGGGGCCGAAGCGCATGCGCTCGACGACGGCGCCGGAGATGAGCGCCGCGGTGATGACGGCGAAAGTCCCCTGGTAGGCCATGAACAGCAGGTGGGGGATGCTGCCGTGGGCCTCGAGGCCCACCCCGCGGAGGAAGAAGTGGCCGCCGCCGCCCAGGAGCGGGCTCCCCTCGCCGAAGGCCAGGCTGTAGCCGAAGAGCGCCCAGGCGAGGCCCACCGCCCCCAGCGCCGCGAAGCTCATCATCATCGTGTTGAGCGCGTTCTTCGAGCGCACCAAGCCGCCGTAGAAGAACCCCAGAGCCGGGGTCATCAGCAGGACGAGGGCGCAGGCCACCATCATCCAGGCGGTATCCGCGCCGTTGATCGCCGGGAGTGGACTCGGAGTGGGCATCGCCGGGGGGCCTCCGTGAGTTATGGATGGCTTTAGGGTAACCCGAGCTCGGCGCGGTGTCAACAGGTTCGTGCAAATTCAGCACGAATATGTGAGCGGTAATCCTTCTGAATCTTCCGTTCTGGCTTGAGATCCATGAAAGATTGCAACTTTGGCGCGGCCTGCATATCAGGGCGCCATTTGTAGGGGCGGGCCCCCGTGCTCGCCCAGCCGGAGGCGCGAGCGTCGCGCGCGACCGAAAAGCCTCACGCGCAGCCGAAATGCGTGGCGCGCGGTGGAAATGCGTCACGCGCGACGGAAAAGCATCACGCCCGCCGGTCGGCGATCCCCTCGAGGGCGCGAGCCACCCCCGCCGAGTCGCCCACCTCTACTCGACGGTAACGTTCCGGCGGCAAATCTTGTGAACAGAGCAGATGGATGTCCGAGCGGGCGCTGCCGACGTAGAGGACCGGCCGGCCGGATTGGATGCAGCCGTAGACCTTCGAGGGGAGGACGTAGCCGACGAACTCGTCGCGCAGGGTGATCAGGTGGGCATCCGGCGTTACCAGCAGCCGCGGCAGGAGATCGAGGGGCAGCGGACGGCTGCGGTGGACGGGAAGCCCCTCGGCGCGAAGGAGGCCTTCCACCAGGTCCGCGCGGGCGCCGGCGGCGTTCAGCCACAAGCCGACCTTCCCCGAGCCCTGCTGGTGATGGAGACGATAGCCGGCGACAAACGTCTCGTGGTCGTGGGCGACCCCGAAGTTGCCGGAGTAGAGGAGGATGGCCAGGCCCGCGAGCTCGGCTGGGCGGTCGAGAGGCGCCGTAGAGGGCGGCATCTCGACCGGCGAGGGGTCGCGCTTGAGGACGATCCGCTCGCCCGGGATGCCCATCGCCAGCAGCCGCTCCCGCTGGTCCTCGCCGAGCACCTCGAAGCGGTCGACCCGTCGGCGGAGGGCGAGCGTCAGCCGGTGGAAGGCGCGCAGAAGTGCGGGTACCCGGCCCAGCTCGGCCATCAGGCACTCGGGATGGAAGTCGGTGATGCGGTAGGTGAGCCGCTTCCGCAGGAGGAGGTTGAGCGGCGCCACGACGTGGAGGAGGAAGGGTGGGCTGCCGGTGAAGAGGATCTCGTCGGCGGCCCGGAGGTGCCGCCGGACCCGCGCTACCAGACGGAGGTCGGTGCGGACCGTCCACCCCGCCCGCCGGCGGAAGTTCGCGCGGTCGTAGGCGGGAGCGCGCAGGCGGACGATGCGCAGGCGCCCTCCTCCGACCGGCTCTTCCGTTTCCGAAGCGGCGGTCGAGGAGAGCCCGGCGAGGACCACGTCCTCGCCGCCGGCGGCCCGCTCGCGGGCGAACCGCAGGCTGTACTGTCCCACCGCGCCGAAGTCGGGCGGCAGCCAGTCGCAGAGGTAGACCAGCCTGTGCAAGAAGCTATGACCGCAAGGACATGCGCGCGAGGCGCCTTACCGCTCGGTGAGCATCTCCGCCAGGTAGCCGCTCACCTTCTCCGGCGAGCGGGCGCCGAAATACCAATCGATGGTCCGGTGGAGGCCGTTCATGAACTTCATCTGCGGCTCCCAGCCCAGGAGGTCCTTGGCCAGGCGGTTGCTCGCCACCCGGTTCAGCGGGCCGGTCGGCATGTGGGGCAGGAACTCGATCTTCGCCTGGTGGCCGGTATAGCGCAGCACCTCGCGGACGGCGTCGATCACCCGGGTGCGCTCTTCCGTGCCCAAGTTGACGGCGGTCGCGTCGTCGATCTTCTCGGCGGCCAGGACCATGCCCTGCACGATGTCGCCGACGTAGGTCCAGTTGCGGATCTGGGTGCCGTCCCCCCAGACCTCGAAGGGATCCTGGCGGACGAAGGCGCGGGCGATCATGGCGATCACCGCGTGGTTCTCGATCCCGCGCTCGCCGTAGACGGTGAAGAAGCGGCAGGAGGCCGACTTGAACCCCAGGTCCCGATAGTAGGCGGCGAGCGTCATCTCGGTCATCAGCTTCGCCCAGCCGTACAGGTTGTCGGCCTCGTAGGGCGGCCCCACCATCTCCTCGGTGAGGTAGAGCTCCTGGGAGACGTCCTGCTGCAGGTAGTTGGGATAGACGCAGCCCGACGAGGCGAAGACGAATTTCTCGACGCCG
The DNA here is from genome assembly GCA_035603315.1 of Thermoanaerobaculia bacterium. Taxonomy (GTDB): domain Bacteria; phylum Acidobacteriota; class Thermoanaerobaculia; order Multivoradales; family UBA5704; genus DATNKQ01. The sequence goes on along the minus strand of DATNKQ010000569.1, from coordinate 24,238 downwards.
GCCTCGTGAGCCGCCTTGATCAGCGTTCCGTCCATGGCCAGGTTCTGCGAGCAGGCCGCCTGGTGGAGGTCGACGAAGCCGCGGCCGCCGTGGATCGCTGCCAGGTGAAAGACGACATCGGCGCCGTTGACCATACGCTGGGGCACGCCCGGAGTGAGGAGGTCGGCTTGATGAAACTCGACGACACCGGAGTCGATGTGTCCCTGGATGTTGGCCAGGCGGCCGCTCGAAAGGTCGTCGACCACCCGGATTCGCCGCGCCCCCCGGTCGACGAGCCGGTCGATCAGATGCGAGCTGATGAACGAGGCCCCGCCGGTGACGAGAACCAACTTATCCTGCCAATTCATGGGCGGCGTCTCCTGGGCCTTCACAGATAACCCTTGGAATCAGTGATTCGAAGTCTAGCACGGCGTCCCCGGCCGTTCGGGGGCTACAATCCGCCGCCATGGAAGCCACCGGGGCGGGGAGCACGGCGTCGAGACCCGAGCCTCGGATCGTCAGCACTCTGCTGGGCCACGCTCACGTGGAGATGGGGCTCGCCTGCCTGGGGAGCCTGCTGCGCTACTCGGCCCAGCCGCTTCGCCTGCGGGTCCATGACGACGGCTCGTTGACGGCGAACGACCTGGAGCGGCTGACGGCGGAGCTGGGGCAGCCGCGGATCGTCTCCCGCGCCGACGCCGACGAACGGATGGCGGGATTCCTCGCCGGCCGGCCCGCCACCCGAGCCTTTCGAGCCGAAAACCCCCTGGGGCTGAAGCTTTTGGATGTCGCCCTCCTCGCCGAGGAGGAGGAGATCGCCTACTGCGACTCGGACGTCCTCTTCCTGCGGCCCTTCTCGCATCTCTTCCGCCTGCGGCCCGAAGCGGGCGCCCTCTTCATGTGCGATCCCCAGAATGCCTACTCGCTGCGCTCTTGGCACCTGCTGCTCGAACCCCGTCTGCGGCGGCTGCGTCTGCCCGGCCGGGTGAACACCGGCATCCTCGCTTTCCGGAAGCGTTTCTTCGATCCCAATCTCGTCGAGTGGTACCTGTCGCGGCCGTCGTTTCGTTTCGCGCCCGTCTGGGCGGAGCAGACGGCCTGGGCACTCCTCGGCGCCGCCGCCGGCTGCCGGCTGCTCGATCCCCGCCGCATTTCGATTCCCCTGTCCGGCCAGGCGCGAGATCCGGAGCAGGTCGCGCTTCACTTCGTAAGCCCCGTGCGTGGGCTCCTGGACGGGTTTCTCCAGGCGTCGCAAAGTAAGGAGGAGCTACCCGCGGAGCCGGTCGAGATCGGGAGCATCGAAGCGCCCATCTGCGGCCCCGCCAACCTGGCCGCGACGGAGATCAGGAGGCGCTGGCGCCGGCTGCGCCGCCGGCGGCTGCCGTAGGGTCGGTTCCGATGGCGGGAGCTGCCAACAGCCGGCAATTCGACTCCTTATGGGCGACCTCACCGCCGCTCAGAGGCGCTCCTCCCAAGTCGAAGAAGCGATAGCCAAGCCCTTCCAGCAGGTCGACGACCTCTCCCAGCGACCCGCCCAGCTCACGGAGACGCGTGGGATGGAGCTCCAGGAGGAGGCGGGGGCGGTATTGAGTGAGGATGCCGCGAGCTCCCTGGAGGGCTGCCAGCTCATAACCCTCGACGTCGATTTTCATCAGGTCGGGCTCGAACGCGAGCTCCTCGCAGAGATCGTCCAGGGTCCGCACGGGAACCTCGACCGTGCCCTCGCCGACCTCGCCCTCGGCCATGGCTTCGAGGTGATGCCAGACCTGGCGCATCCGCAGGCGGCCCGCGGCGGAACCGGCCGCGATCTGTCGGGGGATCACGTTCGCAAGCCCATTGCGCCCGACGTTGCCGATGAGGATCTCATGGGCGATGGGGGAGGGCTCGATGGCGAGCGCCAGCACGTCCGGCCGCCCATGCGCGAAGGCGAGGGAGAAGATGCCGTGGCAGGCGCCGGCGTCGAGGAAACAGCGGCTGGCGGCCATTTCGCGGCAGAAGGCATCGAACTCCCGGCACATCTCCAGCGAACGGAAGCAGAACCACTCGAACGGCTCGCGCGACCGTGGATCGATGGCCAGGCGGAGCCCAGGGCGGACGACGATCGCGTCGGTGCCCGCGCCGCGGTTCCACTCGTCGAAGAGGGCCCTGCGCCGCAATCGCCGTGGGTCCCAGGCCGCCAACCAGTGCCAGACTGTGTAGAGGGATTCGAGGCGCAGTGCGGTCAGGACCCGGCGAATCCGGCGCTTCAGCATCAGTCCTGTAGGAACCCTTCGCGGTCGAGCGTCTCCGCGAGCTTCACGGGACGGCGATCGTGTTCCACGCCGGAACGGCGAGCGGCTGCCGGCGATCGGGCGCCGCTTCGCCGTCGTAGAGGCGGTAACCATGACCGGAGAGGAGCCGGCCGACTTCCGGCGCGTTCCTCTCGGTGACCTCGCAGAGGAGCGTCGGGCGCCGGCGGCCGAGGAGTTGGCTAGCGCCCATCAGGCATTCGAGCTCCGCTCCTTCCACGTCGATCTTGACCAGGTCCGGGGCGGAGAACCCCTTGAGCAGCCCGTCGAGCGTCACGGTGACGACCTTGTGCACGGCGCGGACGCCTCCCGCCTGGGTGGATCCGGCCGTACGCGCGAGATGGCTGGCCGCGCGGCCGCGGCTCGCGAGCGAGAAGTCGGCGAAGCCGGCGCGGCCGGCGACGGCAGCGCTCAGCACTTCGATCCGCGCGTGATCGGCGGGCGGCGTGCTGAACGATCGCCGCAGCAGGCCGGCCAGCCAGTCGTCGGCCTCGACGGCCAGGATGGCCCCCGACGGTCCGGCGAGAAACGCCGCGGCGGCGGCGAAGAGCCCGACGTTGGCGCCGATATCCCAGACGGTTGCTCCCGGCCGCACCAGCTCGCGGGCGAGGCGGAAGAGCAGGGGATCGACGCGCCCTAGGTCTCGGCGCCAGAAGCTCATCGCGGAGTCGGGGGAGACGAAAAGGGTATGCCCTCCAAGGTCCGCGGGCAGACGCCGGCGAAGCACCCGGTTGCGGCTGAGCCTCTCCAGCAGGAGCCTCAACATTCCATCCTCAGCTCCGGCTGATGACCTTCGTCCCCAGCACGAGACGATCCATTCGCGTGCGCAGGAAGCAGTCGAGCGCTTCTCCCGGCGTGTTGACAATCGGCTCGTTCTCGTTGAACGAGGTGTTGAGCACCATCGGCACTCCCGTCCGCTCCTCGAAGGCGCGGATGAGCTTCCAGTAGCGCGGATTGGCGTCGCGGGAGACTGTCTGCAGCCTTCCGGTGCCGTCGACGTGGGTCACCGCCGGGATGAGCTGCCGCTTTTCGGGACGGATGGGATAGACCTTGATCATGAACGGATCGGGGTAGTCGACGGTGAACCATTCTCCCGTCCGCTCTTCGAGGATCGAGGGGGCGAAGGGACGAAAGGACTCCCGGCGTTTGATCTTCGAGTTGAGGAGTTCCTTCATGTCGGCGCGGCGGGGATCGGCGACGATCGAGCGGTTGCCGAGAGCGCGCGGTCCCCACTCCGAGCGTCCCTGGTACCAGCCGACGACGGCGCTAGCGGCGATCGCCTCGGCCGTGACGTCGGCGAGCCTGTCCTCGTCAACGACCGTCTCGATGCGGACATCGCCGTAGAGGCCGTCCTTGCCCTCCGAGCCCGGAATGCGCTCGGCGACGGCCTGGCAGATCGCCCCGGCGTCATAGGCCGGCCCCCAGTAGCAGTGCTCCATCACGAAGTCGCGCTGGGCGCCGCGGACGGCGTGCTGCACGTAAAGGGCGGCCCCGAGGGCAGTTCCGGCGTCGCCGGCGGCGGCCTGGATGTAGACCTCCTCGACGCCGGTCTCGGCGAACAGTTTGCCGTTGGCGAGCGAGTTCATGGCGCAGCCGCCGGCGAGGGCCAGGCGCTTCAGGCCGGCACGCTTCTGTAGCGACCGCACGAGCGCGAAGAAGCGCTCCTCGTAGACCTGCTGCAGCGAGGCGGCGAGGTCCTTGTGGCGCTGGGTCAGCTCTTCGCCGGGGCGGCGCGCCGGGCCGAGGAGCTCTTGGAGAGCAGGCGTGTAGACCTGCCCCAGGGTTGGCGCGCCGTCCTCCCAGCTCATGTCGACCCCTTCCGAGAGGTGCCTGAAGAAGCGCAGGTCGAGGCGGAAGGTGCCGTCGTCCTTCGCCGGCACGACCTGCCGGAGGGCCGCGGCGAACGAGGGCTCGCCGTAGGCCGTGAGGCCCATCACCTTGTACTCGTCGCCGAAGCCGAGGAAGCCGAGGAACTGGGTCACGGCCGTGTAGAAGAGCCCCAGCGAGTGCGGAAAATGAACGCGCTGGAGCACTTCGAGCGAGCTCCCCCGGCCGACCGCCAGCATGGTCGAGACGAAGTCGCCGAATCCGTCGACGGAGAGACAGATGGCCTCCTCGAAAGGCGAGCAGAAGAAGGCGGAGGCGAGGTGGGCGAGGTGGTGCTCCACGGTGTGGAGGCGCGGCGTTTGGCGCGGCGGTCCCGCCGCTGCGCCGCCGTCACGATTGCCGAGGACCTCGGCGATGCGTCCTTCGAGGGTGCCGATCTGCGCCAGGTTGCGGACCCGCGACGCCGCCCGTCCGAGGCTCCGCGGGTGGGCGAGGGCGAGGGCGGCCTTGCGCCAGAGGTAGGCGCGCGGCTGCCGTGAGACCGCGAGGTCGGTCACCGCGCCGAAGTCGCCGCCCAGCTCGTCGAGGCAGAAGGCGAAGGACTGCGCCGGGAAGCCCGCCCAGTGCTTGACCCGCCGGAAGCGCTCCTCCTCGACGCCGGCGACGAAGCGGCCGTCCTCGACCGCTGCCGCCGAAGCGTCGGCGTGGAAAGCGGAGATGCCGAGGATCCGGCTTATGGGAGCCTCGTCATCGTTTCTCCGGCTCGGCCCGCAGCAGCTCGGCAAGGCGGATGTCCACCACCAGGCGGAACCAGAAGGCTTGCAGGAAGTGGAAGACGAACCCGTTCGCCCCGTCGAGGATGCCGAAGAGGAAGAAGTAGCGGTAGACGAAGTAGAGGAAAGGGCGCAGGTACAAGGGCAGCCGATAGTACCGCGTCTTGAACCAGAGAGTCCGCTCGTCGGAGCTGCCGAAGAACCTGGGCGTGAGCTTCCAGGGGATGTCGCGCCGCCGCCGCTCCAGCTCCTCCCGGGCGAAGGCCTCCGCGTAGCGCAGGTGCTTCTGGAGGTAGAAGAGGATGGCGTCCTCCTTGAGGTTCCACTCCTCGAGCGGCGAGCGCAGCCGGCCGACCGCGCCGCGGACGTAGACCCGGGTGTCCTGCTCCAGGGGATCGAGCTCGGCGCGGCTGCGCCGGAAGAGCTTCAGGAGGTGCTTGCCGCCGTAGCCGCCGAAGCGGATGGGACGGCCGCGGAAGATCTGGCGGCGGCGGATGTAGAAGCCGTCCTCGTCGACGGCGGGCCGGGCGAGGAGCTCCGCGATCTCCCGACGCAACGGCTCCGGGATCGCCTGATCGGCCTCCAGGATAAGCACCCAGTCGTTGCGGATCGGCAGGTTGTCGAGGCCCCACTGGAAGATCCAGGGAATGATGCGCCCGTGCTCGTAGGGGAGCTTGTGGACGCCGTCGGCGAAATGGCTGGCGATCTCGACCGTGCAGTCCGTGCTCTCCGAGTCGATGACGAGGATCTGGTCGGCGAAGCCGTGGACGCTCTGGAGCGAGCGCTCGATGTTGAGCTCCTCGTCGCGGGTGACGACGAGAACGGTCAGGGGGGTCCCGGAGCTCATGACGCGGGGTCTCGGGAGACGCGGGAAGCGGCCTCCAGCAGGCTCCGCCAGCTCGCGGGGTAATCCCAGCGGGCGAGGATCTCCTCGCTGGCCGCCCGCACCTCCGCGAGCGGCAGGGCGAGCGCCTCCTCGACCCGGCGCGCCAGGAGCGGTGCGTCGCCGGACGGGTAGATCCCGCCGTTCCGCCCCGGGGCTACCAGGTCGTAGGCCGCCCCCACCCGCGACGAGGCGACGACGGGCAGGCCGCAGGCGAGCGCCTCGGCGACCGACACCCCCCAACGCTCCTCCCGGGCCGTGTGGACGAAAAGGTCAACCGCCCCGTATAGGGCCGGCAGCTCGAGGTAGGGGACGTAGCTGAGGAAGCGCGCCCTGCCGGGCCCAAGCTCCGCCGCCAGCTGTTCGAGCTCCGCCCGCTGCGGGCCGTCGCCGGCGAGGAGCAGCCGGACGCCCGCCGGGAGATGCGGCAGGGCCCGCAGCAGGTCCCAGGGCCCTTCGCGCGGGTTCAGCTTGGCCACCGAGAGCACGGCTTTCTCCCCCGCTGTCAGGCCCAGCCGCGCCCGCGCCGCCTCCCGCTCTTCCGGGGATAGGCCCGAGCGCTCGCGGAAGTGTTCGACGTCGACGGCGTAGGGGAAGAGCCCGCGGCGCTCGGGAGGAACGCCGCAGGCCTCCAGATAGTCGAGCGTCAGGGTGCCGACGCCCAGGAAGAGGTCGAAGGCCGGGCGCAGCAGGGCGGAGAAGAGGAGGCGCCGGGCGGGGCGGCGCGCGGCCTCGGGCTCGGGGACGGAGTCGAGGCGCAGGGCCGTGGGAACCCCCGCCCGCCGCGCGAGGCCGACGGCGACGAGGTAGTCCTTCCGAGTGTAGCCATTGGCGATCAGCAGGTCGCACCGATTGCGCCGGATCTCCCGCGCCAGGAATCGCCCCCGGCCGCGGGCGGGGCAGACGGCATACGGGTAGCCGCCGAGGAGGTCGATTCCCCACGACACGGTATGACCCAGCTCGGGATCGAAGATCGGCTCCGCGACGTCGGCGGCAGTGAAGAGGGCGCGCAGCTCGTGCCCGGGATCGCCCGCCGCGTAGCGAAAAAAGGGCGCTTCGAACTGGGTGGGGCGCTCGACCAGGAAGGAGATCCTCACGGCGTCGCGACCCCCGCGGAGGCTGCCCGGGTTTCGGCGCGGCCGTGCCGGCGAGCGTGCAAGACGCCCGCGTAGACCTCCTCCATGCGCTCGGCGACCGCCGGCCAGCCGAAGCGCCGCTCGGCGGCCTCGACACCTCGCCGGCCCATCTCCCGCCGGCCTTCCGGGTCCGCCACGAGATCGCGGAGGGCGGTTCCCAGCCGCAGCGGGTCGCCGTCGCAGACGAGGCCGGCGCCGGTCTCGCGGACGGTTTCCGCGAGACCCACCTCCGGGGTGACGACGGTCGGGCAGCCCGCCGCCATCGCCTCCAGGACGACGTTGCCGAAGTTCTCGGAGTAGGAGGGGAGGACGAGGGCGGTGGCGCCGTGGAGGAGGGCGGCCTTGTCGGCGCCGTGGACCGGCCCGAGGTGGAGGACGCGGTCGGCCACTCCCGCCAGGCGGGCGAGCCTCTCGAGCGCCGGCCGATACCCCTCCTCGTCGTTGCCGGCGATGGCGAGCGTCGCTTCCCGGACGTAGGTGAGGGCAGGGATCAGTCGGTCGAGCCCCTTCTTCCAGCTCACCCGCCCGAGGAATAGGAGGAGGGGTGGGCGGGCGAGGGCGGAGCGGACGCCCGGAGAGAGCTGGGCGCCTTCCGCGAGCGGCTCCGCCTCGACCCCGTTCGGCACCACGTGGACGGGCGGCAGGTAGAGGCCGAGGAGCGCCGCCTGTGCGGCCTCGAGGTCGCTCGTCGCGTGGAGCCCGGCCGCGGCGAGGAGAGTCCTCCGCTCGACGAGGCGCAGCCAGAGGTGCTTGCGCAGCCGCCCCCGCCGGCGCAGCAGGTCCGGCACCAGCATGCCGCGCGGGGAGAGGAGGAAGGGCACCCCGGCGCGCTCGGCGGCGCGGGCGGCGGCATAGGTGGGCCAGAGGAAGACCGAGTGCAGGTGCACGAGGTCGCAGGCCGGCACCGCCCGGGCGAGGGCCTCCGCCATGGCGGGCGAACGGTAGAGTCGGCGCGGCGGCCGCACGGGGAAATAGAGCACCTCGACGCTGTCCCGGTTCACCGGTTCGCCGAGCGGCACGCCGAGAGTGCCGTCGGCGTGGACGTCGGTTGTGAAGACGGAGACCTCGTGCCCGCGCGCCGCGAGAGCCTTCGTCAGGCCGTGGACGGCCTTGATTGTTCCGCCGTGGCGCCAGGCGGGGACATAGGTGGGGACGACGTGGAGGATCCTCACGCCCGCCTCGGCGGCACGAGGGCGGAGAGCAGCGCGATCAACCGCCGATGGTAGGCCGGCCAGGTGGCGTCTGCCGCCGAGAGCCGGCACTCCTCCCGCATCCCGCGCACGGCCTCGCGATGGCGGGCGCACCAGACCATCCGCTCGGCGAGGGCGCCGACGTCGCCGGCCGGGACGATCCAGCCGTTCCTCCCCGGCAGGACCAGCTCCTTGGCGCCCACCATCTCCGAGACGAGGACGGGCAGGCCCGAGGCCAGGGCCTCGGGCACCACCATGCCGTAGGAGTCGTTGCGGGACGGCAGCACCAGACAGTCGGCGCGGCGTAGCTCCGCGGCCAGCTCGGTCTGGCCGACCGGCCCCGAGACCGAGATCGCCGCGGACGAGCGCCCGGCGAGGAGGCCCGCGAAGTCTCCCCGTGGACCGACGATCCGCAGACGCGCGCTGGGCTCGGCCGTCTGCACCCGCGCGAAGGCGTCCAAGAGGATGTCGAAGCCCTTGCGGCGGATCGTGGCGCCGGAGAAGAGGAAGACGAAGCCCTCCTCAGCCGGCTGCGGCTCGCCGGCGGGAGCGAAGAGCTCGGTGTCGGCGCCAAGCGCGACGGCGTGGACCTTTCCGGCCGGGACGCCCGCCTCGACGTAGGTGTCGCGCGCCAGCGCGGAGACGGTCAGGACGTGGTCGGCGAGCGCGATCTCCTGATCCTTGATGCGGGTGACCCGGCGATGGAGAGCTGGCGGATCGGTCGTGCCGTGGAGGCGGTCCTGCGCCTGGTGATGGAGCGAGGGGGCGTCGAGGATCGTGGTGATGCCCTGCCGCCGGGCGATGCGGAAGGTCGCCAGGGCCGAGATCTCGCAGGCGATGACGGCGTCCGGGGGCCGGGGCGTCCGCCGCAGGCGCCCCGCCGCCCAGCGATCGAAGAGCCGGCAGGCGAAGAGATCGACCCAGGCGGCTCCGGCGGCGGGGAGCAAGGCGTCGCCGAGGCGGCGCAGGGCCGGCGTCCACGGGAACCAGCGGACCCGGCCGGGTTTGAGTGGAACCGCAGCGTAGCGTGCAAGGCGGCGCCGCAGGAGCGCCGGGAAACGGCCCGCCTGCTCCGCCCGTGCTGGGACGCCGGACCAGTAGCCGGCGAGCATCCCGGCCGCCTGGAGACCGAGGGCGGCTTGGTGCGAATGCTGCCGGCCGGGGTGGGTCACGAGAGCTTTCATCGCGCGGGCGAAGGGACGGGCGGCAGCGTGCGGTTGGTTGCCAGTGCCAGGGGGACGGGTCGGATCGCCGCGGGAACGCCCTTCGCGGGCGGCTGGAATTGCCGATCGAGCCGCATCACCGTCAGCAGCAGGGCGGTGAAGAACCAGTAGTAGACGTCGGTGGTGAGGTCGAAGACCACGCCGCCGGGGAGCTCGGCGAGGACGAACAGGAAGGCGGCGGTCGCGACCGCACGATGGAACGTGGTGGAGAGCGCGAGGACTTGGCGGAAGGCGAAGAAGATGAGGTAGATGCGTGCGAAATAGACGAGGACGAAGCCCACCGGCCCCAACTCGATCATGACGCGGCCGGACTCGACCTCGACCTCCAGGCCGCGGAGCCAGCTATAGGGCACGATACCCTTGGTGACGGCGGTGGCGGTCTGGTGGGTCGAGCCGATGCCGTAGCCGAAGAGGCCGACGTCCGGGAGGACTTCATAGGGAGAGGTGAAAGGGGCGGTGAACCGGGATAGCGTGTCCTCCCCTCCCATCGCCCGACCCTCGAAAGCCCCGATCGCCTGCGGCCCCGCATATGAAAGGAAGACGGCGAGCAAGCCGAGGGCCAGGACCAGGCGCGGGAGGGTCGCACCGCCCTGACGCTCGCGAACGACTGTTAGCCACCAGTAGAGGGGAAAGAGCAGGATCAGGGTGAAAACGGGACCCCGAGACCCCGTCATCAGCATGCCCAGGAGGGTCATGCCGAGAGCGAGGTAGATCCAGAGATTCCTCTTGAAGCGCCAGCCGATCGTCCCCAGGATCGCCAGGATGAGGATGGCGGTCGCGAAGAGATACGAGGCATAGCCGGAGATATAGGAGAAGGTGCCGGTGACGCGGACGAAGTTAGAGCTTCCGAAGGTGGTCACGTACCCTTCGTCGCTGGCTCGTGCATAGGTGTTCAGGGCGCTCGAGGAAGGGCTGAAGAACTGCGCCAGGGCGAGGAGCCCCACAGGGATCGAGAGCAGGGCATAGCGGCGCAGGAAGCGGCCCAGCTCGACGTCCGATCGGAAGGTCGCCGGCAGGACGAAGAGCAACGGCACGTAGAAGAAGTAGGACTTGACCCCCAGGATGCCCACCAGGACGTTGGGCAACTCGGGATTGAAGATCTCGAGCAGGCCCAAGATGGCGCTGGCTCCGAGGGTGACGTAAAGAGCCGGCAGCCGCGCCGGAGGAAAACGGAGCCGTGCCGGGCTGCGGAGGTAGCCGAGGTAGGCTCCGAGGAAGAAGACGTCCTTGGCGAAGTAGGCCAGGTCCTGGGCGCCGGGGACCAACCACTTGCGGATCGCTCCTTCGAGGACGACGAGGACCATGCCGATCTGTACCGCCTGCCGCCAGCGGACCATCGACCACAGCACCGCCGCGGCGCCGACGACGAGGACGATGAGCCGGATGCTCATGGCTCAGGCGGCTCTCTCGTCGAGCGTTGCCTGGAGCGTCTGCAGGTAGCGCCGAGTGACCCGCTCGCCGGCGTGCTCGGCCAGGTGGAGCCGAGCCAGGTGCCGGTAGGCGCGGTAGCGCTCCGGATGGCCGAGAAGGTCGGCGAGGATTGCGGCCAGCTGGGCGGAGTCGCCATTCGGGAAGGTTCTGCCGCAGGGACCGATCGCCTCCCGGAGCCCGCCGCCCCGCGAGCCGACGACGACGCAACCGCAGGCAATCCCCTCCAGGGCGACGATGCCGAACGGCTCGTTGTAACGCGACGGGACGACGAGGATCCGGTGCTGGTTGAGGATCCGCACCAGCTCCTCGTCGGTGCGGATGCCGAGCATGTCGATCTGGCCGAAGACCCCCAGCCGCTCGGCCTGATCGCGGATCCGCGGCGCCTCGGGGCCGTCGCCGACGATGGTGAGGCCCGGCCGCAGGCCGCGATCGGCGAGGTGCCCGAGGGCCTCGACCAGGACGTCGACCCCCTTGTCCGAGACAAGCCGGCCGAGGAAGACGAGATCGCGCGCGCGATCGATGTTGGGAAGCATCCGGAAGAGATTGTCGCGGTACGGGTTGGGAATCACGGTCGTGGGGGTCTTCAGGTCGGCGGCGAGGGCCTCGCTCACCGCGATCGAGGCTGCGGCATAGCGCAGCAGGAAGCGCTTGAGGCGGTCCTGCCAGGCGAGGCGTCCGCCTTCATGACGGTACCAGCTATGGTGGGACACCGCCCACGGCCGGCGCACGAAGAGCAGCGGCCAGAGGCCGCGCAGGCTGACGTTGGCCTGGTAGAAGATGTCGCACCAGCGCGCCCAGTGCAACAGCTCGCCAGGCGAGGGACGGCGGATCACCGGAAAGTCGAAGGGTTCGGAGCCGCTGTTCTCGGTCGTCGTCACGACGGCGACCTCGCAGCCCAGGCGGTGAGCCTCGGTGGCGAAATGAGCGATGTTGATCTCCAGGCCGCCGATCCGCGGATGGAACGCCGGCGAATAGACGAGGAGCTTCACCGGCTGTTCGCGGCGACGAGGAGGTCGTGGAAGAGAGCTGCCTGACGCGCGAGGGTGTGGCCCGAGTACCAGGTATGGGCTCTCGAAGCGACTGCCTGGAGGTCGGCGCTCCTCATGGGCAGACCCCCCGGCGCCCAGTAGGTGAGCTCCTTTCCCAGGGTCCCGGTCCCACGCCTCGGAATCCAGGAGCAGATCGGCAGCACGCCGTGGGCGCAGTAGGCCGCGAAGATTGTCGATTTGGGCAGGAACGGCTGCGGATAGGCAAGGAATCCGGCCAGCGAGTTGCGCAGTAGATGGCTCACCTCCACCGCGGACAGCATTCCGAGCCTGCGGAGGGGTACGCCTTCGACGGGCGAAGAGGCTGCGCTGGTGGGAGGGCCGATGTCGGCGATTTCCTCGATCCCGAGCTCGCGGCAAGTAGCAGCAAGGGCCTGCCGGAATCCCGTGTAGGCTCGACCGCGTACACCGGAGCTGCCGAAAACGACCAGCCTCGGCACTCGCTCCCGCAGAGGGGAGAGGTTCGCGGGCTCGCCGACCGTCGAGAACACGGGATGCACGGTGATCTCTCGCCCGGGGATCCAGGGCTGCAGCATCTGGGCGTACAGCTCCAGGGTTGTGGCGACTTCGTCGCTCCGGCGGGCCAGGGTCGCCGCGAGCCTCCGCTGCAGGGGCGAAGTCCAGAAGACCTTCCGCCAGGGCGGGCCGCCGGCGTAGACCTCGTGGAAGATCGTAGTCAGCCGGCGCCCGCCGCCGCGCGCCCGCCAGCGCTGCAGCCCCTCGACGAGCCAGAGGGGACAGGCGAGAGGGTGGTAGCCGTAGTTGACGTAGTGGAGAAGGACGCTCGAGTCTCCCAGAAGCTCCGCCAGGTCATCCGCGCTCCGCGCCGCCACCTTCAGGACGGAGCCGCCGGCCGACTCCTGCCCATCGGTCCAGGTGGGATTGCCGACCAGAAACCGGGTCGTGGTCCCGAAGCGTTCCAAGAGCGCCGCGGCGAGGGCCAGGGCGTAGCTTCCGACGCCCTCGACGGGCGGCGGCAAGTAGGGAACGGCTTGGATCAGTCTCAGGCCAACCTACCCCCGATTCTCTCCAGGTCGCCGCCCGTTGAAGGGAGCAACCGCAGTCAGCGAGTCCGCTTCGGCCGTCACCTCCCAGGATCCGAAGAGACCTAGTCGAATTTCGCTCATGAGACGCACGGGCCCGGTACTCGGGTTGAGATCCGGCCGCGCCGGGCAGCAGCGGCTGTCGTGGAACGCCATGACGCCGTCGGTTACGAGCTTCGGAGCCCACGCCAAGAAATCCTGGCGCACCGCCTCGTAGCTGTGGTCGGCATCGACGAAGATGAGATCCGCCGGGCGATCGAGGGGATGGGAAAGTGCAGCTTCGAAGGACGTCGTTCTCACGAAGTGAACCCGTTGACGCCAGGGACGCACGGATCTCTGGGCAACGAACCAGGTGAAGGAAAATCCGAGCAACCCCTCGAGCCGGACACCGAGATCGTAAGGGTCGACCAGATAAAGTGTCCCTTCGGGCGGCATCGCCTCGGCCAGCACGGCGCTCGTCGCCCCTTCGAAGACACCGACCTCGATTGCGCAACGGCGGTCCGACGCCAGGGAACGGAGGAATGCGGTCTCCGCCAAGGTCAGCGTCGTGCGGGGAGCGCGAAGCCCGAGGAGGTATCGCAGGAATTCGACCGAGTAGCGCGCCGTGGAAGATCCCCTTCGCCTTCAGCTCCGCCGGATATCGACGCTGCTCTCCGCGGCTCGCAGCTCCGCGAGCCAGCAAAGGTAGGCGGACTCGATAACAGTGATGGCGTCGTCCCACAGCAGCGACTGTACCCGCCGGTAGCCGGCGCGGGCGATTCGCTCCCGCAGCCCTTCGTCATCAATCAGAGATTTGAGCGCGCCATAGAGTGAGGGCGAGACAGGTTCGTGGAGCAGGAGCGCGTCCTCACCATCGCGTGCGCCGGCGGAGAAGCCAACACGAGTAGCGACGAGCGCGCAGCCGCAAGCCATCGCCTCTGCGGCGCTCAACCCGAAGCTCTCGTAAAGAGAGGGGACGATGGCGATAGCAAAGCTTTGATAGAGCGAGCGTAGGTCCGTCTCGCGATCTGCGTAGGGGATGACCGAAATTTGCGGCAGGACATCGGCCGGAAAATGTTCCTCGGCCCGGAAGCCCGAGCCCACTCCGACGAGGACCAGACGCCAAGCGGGAAACTCACGGAGGAGGGGAGGAATGTCCCTTTGGATCAGGTCGACTCCTTTGCGCGGCAGCCACGAGCCACAATAGCCGATGACGGGCCCGCGCTCGAAGTCGACTTGGAGACCCAAGAACGCCTCTGGAAGCGGATTGTCGATCGCAATCACCTGGCGGGAAGTCTTGTAACCCCGTCGCAAGGCGTAGTCGCGATCGTACTGGGCCACGGTGACGATGGCATCGGCGCCGCGGAAGCCCCACGCGAAAAGTGCTTCGTGGCGAACCTGATACCAGTGCTGCAACGCGACCGGCTCTTCTGCCCCTCGCATGACTTGGGCGCAATGCGTCTCCAGGCCATTAGAGTGGCAGACCACGAGAAAGCGCCGCCCGGGAACTCGCGTCAGCAGTGAGATGGCAAGCCAGGCCTCTCCGCCGTAGAACTCGAGTACGTCGTAGGCCTCCCGCGCCACGCGCCGCACACTCGCGGCGGCCATCCCAAGGGCCTGTTTGTAGCGGATGCCGCGGGCCAGGCCGTGAAGTGGCTCGTAGTCGGGAGGGCCCAGGAGGTCGACCTCGTGGCCGCGCGCCCGTAAACCGTCGGCATAACCGAGAATGACATAACCCGAGCCGAGAGACGCGTCGAGCGGGGAGTTGCTGAGAGTCAGAACCCGCAAGTATTTCTCCGGACTGATTCGAGCTCAGGAACTTCCGATGAAGCCGCGAAGCGGAAACTTCCACCGCATCCAGCTGCCGTGGAGTGTGGCGACGAAGGGTGCAATCTTCCAGCCGGCGCGGAAAGCTAACCAGCCGTGACCGCCGCGCAGGCCAGCGCCGTAGTAGGTCAGCAGTTCATTCAGAAAGGCGCGATCCTCGGCATCGAGCAGGGGCAACTCGAGAGCATCTTTTAACCTTGCCATTTCAGCAGCGCAGCGCGCACGCCAAGCGACGCCGAAAGTACCGTCGAGAATCGCTAGGGGCGTTCTCCTATGAGGCCGCTCAGCAGCATCGACGAAAGTCAGGCTGCCGGGGTGTCGGCGATAGGTCTGAAGCCTTTCGTCGAGGTATTTGATGCCGCCCAACTTCGAGGCCACTAGGGCCAGCCAACCGTCGTGGTAAGGCTGGTGAGGTGGAATCGGCAATGCGTGGCGAAGCAACTCACGGCGGAACATGAGGGTATGGCTCACGATCCAGTTCTCGGCCAAGAGGTGTCGGGTCGGAGAGCCGGTGCCGAAAGCGCGAGCGAAATCGGCGATCCGCTGATATGTGGTGTCGATCTCGTGGAAACCCTCACTGGTCAGCACCTCCTGTGAGTTGCAGTAGATCAGCGTGAAGCCGCCGATGTTATCGACGAGCGCTTCGATCTTCTGCGGCTTCCAGAGATCGTCTTGGTCGGCAAGGGCAATGAACTCGCCGTGGCAGAGCGAGATGGCGCGTGCGAAGTTTTGCACCAGGCCTAGCCGGCGCGGGTTGACCGAGTGGCGGAGGCCGCGGCTGGCGGCATACTCCAGGAGGATCGTTGAGGTGCCATCGGTCGAGGCATCGTCGCTCACTACAACTTCGAGGTTTTGCCAGGTCTGCGCATAGATGGTATTGAGCTGCTCGCGCAGGTATTGGGCACCGTTATAGGTCGCGATTGCGACCGAGACCAACGGTGAGGTCACGAATCGTGGCGACGGAGTGAGTTCATCGTTTTCTAGCAGAGGTTCTGTATTGAAAGATGAAGAAATCCTTCAACAAGCCACCGGTTAGGGCGTTGATGACCTTATGCCGCAGCCCGTAGGCCCCCATGTTGGACTCGATTACTTCAACCACAAGGCCTGCTTGCTCAAACAGGTCGCGGACGTTTTTCCGGCAGAAGAAGCGGAGATGCGAGCGGTCTAGCAGGCCGGCATTTGCGTAACGGAAATCACCCTTGAGCGCGATCTCGCGCAGGACGCGGTGGTTGCGCACGTTGGGGATACTGCTCACGAGGAGGCCACCCGATTTCAGGTGTATGGTGAGCTTTCTGACCACCCGCCAGGGGTCTATCAGATGCTCGAGCACGTCGGCGCAGAGGACGACGTCGAAGTGGTTGGTTGGTAGGTCTATGTCCATGGTTTCGACATTACCGCACAGAAACTTATCGACTGGCGGCAAGCCAGCCTCGGTGGGGCCTGGATCGACGAGGTCGATGCCGACGACATAGGAGGCGATTCCCATGGCCTTCGCTGAGCGGAGAGTCGCGCCGTTCCCGGCCCCGAGCTCGAGGATCGTCAAGCCGGCATTCTGAGGCAGCATCTCGAGCAGGTCGAGCCGGGGGTAATTGAAGTAACCCTGACCCTTGTCGTGGTAAAGCGTGGCAGCGGCGTCCATGAGAGGTTAGGCGGCCTTGTTACGGGAACTCTCGCGGAGACGCTCCCAAGCTTCTTGGTAGGTCGCGGAGGTCGCTCTGGCAATATCTTGCCAAGAGAACCGTGCCGCCACTTGGATACTATCGGCAGAATGCTCCGCGTAATGGTCAGGTGAGAGCGTCAGGAGCTTCACCAAAAGATCGGCGAAACTGGCGACGTCTCCCGCTGGAACGGTACTCTTGAGCGCCTGCCAGCG
Organism: Thermoanaerobaculia bacterium; assembly: GCA_035603315.1. Classification (GTDB taxonomy): domain Bacteria; phylum Acidobacteriota; class Thermoanaerobaculia; order Multivoradales; family UBA5704; genus DATNKQ01. The sequence goes on along the minus strand of DATNKQ010000569.1, from coordinate 7,740 downwards.
CATCATTTCGCGCGGCCCAGGCGCGTCGTAGGCGACGGTCGGAAGCCCGGCCGCGAGCTTTTCAAGGACGGCGAAGCCAAATCCCTCAAGATACCCTGGGAAGGCCCCAACGGTCGCCGATGCCAAGAGTCCGGGCAGCTCGTTGCTGCGATAGCTGGGGATCACCTCGAGGGCCGACCGCAGATAGGGGGGGAAATCTCGCAGCACGTACTCGCGGTCGTGACCGGTGCCGAGAAACAGGAACCTGGCCGCTGGAAGGCGTGCCAGAACTCGCTCAGCGATCTGCGGCCAGTCTTTGGCGCCCTTGCGGCTGTTCCAGGCCCCAATGAAAGCCACCTTGCGTGCCGCAAGTCGGTCGGCGTCACTCTGCTTGGCGCTGATGAAGACTCCGCGCCGCTCCTCGGAAAGGCCGAACGGAAACATCACAACCTTCGATCCGAATCCCATACCCTCAGCAACCGTCGTCTGGTCGTTGCCATTTGAGACATTGATCAGGTCGGCGCATCGGAAGCTGCTAACGACGTCGCGCAGGCGCCGCCGGCGTCCGGGATACGTCAGAGCCAGCCGGGCTACCTGGCGGACAGAAGCGGGTTCCGGCCAGCGGGCGGAGGCGAATCGCTCGAACTGGTGATAGGCCGGAATAAGTCCGACGGAACGGGCGACCAGGAGGCCCTGGAAACCGAGGCGCCGCTTGGGGAACGGGAGGTCGGTCTGGTTGGCATCAACGACGTCGAAACGCCCGGCATTGATGCCCACGAATTCTGCAGCCCGTGCAGCAAAGCTGAGATTGCTGCCCAGGTAAGCTCGCAGCCTGGCACCGGCACCATGGCGAGGCTCGGCGAGGCGGGGGAAGGCGTCTTCATAGCTGAATTTCTCGACCTCGTGCCCGAGGAAGCGCATTTCCTCGGCCAGCTCGAGCTGAACACGCGGGGCGCCGAGGTCGCGCGACCAAAGGGTATGGATCACCATCAGGATGCGCATGTCGCCGTTGCCCGCTCGGCTCTTCCAGCCGAATCGGGCCAGTGCAGGAGTTGGCCTAGGATAATTTTCATGGTTTTTGCGCGAGCTCGTAAGCTGCCAGGCAGCGGTCAACCACTTGCTCCAAGGTGAATCTCTCTTCGACCCGCCGTCTTGCGGCTACGGCCATCGCGGCCCACCGTTCAGGATCAGCGCTCATGGCCAGGAGCGCGGTCGTGATGGCCGCCGGATCATTGGGCGGCACCAGGAAGCCGGTCTCGTCGTCGACGACGGTCTCCGGCAGTGATGCCGCGCGCGAGGCGATGACCGGGCATCCACAGGCCATGGCTTCGATTGGAGCGAGGCCCAAGAGCTCGTTCGCGCCTGCCGAGCCGTTCTGGTCGACCGGCGTGGGATGCACGAGCGCCATGGCGCGGGAGAGGAAACCGACGACCTCGCTGTCCGTCAGGCCGTGGTGGAACTCGATTCGCTTGCCGGCAGCCGCCCGATGCAGGCGCTCAAGATAGGGCGTGTCCACGACCGGACCGATGACGTGAAGGAGCCGGCCGGCCGGCATGCCCTCGATGAGGAAGTGGATACCTTTGTGGGGCAAGATGCGGCCGAGAAAGACGACGGAGCCGTCATGCTTCAGCTCGCCGCGCGGTGGGTAGAAATCGAGGTCGACGCCGCAGTAGGTCACGAAGTGGCGGCGGTTCCTTCCCGGCAGATCCAGGGCCGCGTACTGGGAGATCGGCAGGTGCGCGTAGATCCATCTCGACTGATCGATGTGGAAACCCGGAGTCCAAGCGCCGCCGCCGAGATCGGAGACGAATACACGGCTGCGCCGCAGGTGGCCGGTCAGACAGGCGAGGAAGGTTGGCAGGGAAAAGTATTGGTGACAGTGAATGACGTCCATGCCGGCGAGCTCGCCAAACAGTGCGGGAGAGAACGGAGTCAAGATGTTGCGCGTCCAGCTCTTGAGAATCACTCTCTCGTAGGTTGGCGACAGCCGTTCGCGCAGCTCTTGGCGCCCAAAGCTGACCAGCTTGACCTCCGCTCGATGCGACATGGCGCGGGCGAGTTCCTCGGCGTGTCGTTCCCCTCCGCCCAGCACCGAATCGGCCGCAAAGTAAGTGGGCGTCACGTGGCAGACGCGCAACATCAGGCCCTCTCCTTGACGGCGCGCAGCTTGAAGATCAGAAACCAGGCCGGCAGGATCCAGGCGAGGCGCTTCTCGTAGAGCGCGGGGTGGCGCCTGGCGAACCGGGCGACGAGACGATCCAGAAGGCCGTTGTGGAAGACCAGGATGCGCTCGACGACCTCGAAGCGCGTCGCCGTGTAGAAATCTAACGGATGGCCGGCGGTGAAGTAGTCGAAGGAGAAATAGCCCAGGTGATGGCGGTGCGTGGGATCGGTGAAAGAGTTCGTGCAGGAGTAGTGCGGAGTGGTGATCTCGATCACTCCCCCCGGTGCCAACAGCTCGTACGTCTCCTCCAGGAAGTCCTTGACGCTCGCCAGATGCTCGATCACGTCGCTGGCCCAGATCTTCTCGAAATGGTTTCTGGGAAGTGGGTAAGGACGCCGATCGAGGTCCCAGACCAAGTCGGGGTCGACTTCGACGCGCACGTCGACGTTCAGGCAGTCGGGGCGCTTCTGGCGGCCGCAGCCGAGGTTGAGGGATTTCGAGATCTCGCTCATTTCATCCATTGCACCAACCGCGGGCGAGAGAAACCGATGGCGGCGATGATGAGCTGACACGCCAGCCCGACGCTCGCCGAGATCACGTTGAAGCGAAGAACTCCGGCGGTGGTCGCGAGCGGCAGGATGAGAACCAGCAGGATCTGAGTGGCCATCACGATGAGGACGGCAAGGAACTCCCAACGATTCCAGGAGCGGGCCAGGTTGACCGTCACCGTATAGCCGCCGAGGAGCGTCAGCCCGGCGCCGGCGATCACTAGCAGAAGCTCGTGTTGCAGGCCCGCGTACTGACGGCCGAGGATGAGCAGGAAGGCGCCGGGGACGAGTCGCGCGGCGGCGAGCATGGTCAGGGCGATGGCGAGAAGCATTCCGCCGAACTGTAGGTACCGCTTGCGATAGAGGCGCTCGTCGACGATCCGCACCATGCGAGGGAGGAAGACGATACCGGTCAACCCGGAGCACAGTCCGACGATGAGACCCAGGCGTCCTAGGGCGCCCACCTCGGCGATGTTGCGCGTGGCGCCGAAAGTTGCCGAGAGCCAGACGACGAGCGGCCCTTGGATCGAGAAGTAAAGGGCGCTTGGCAGGCTCGGAAGGATGTAGCGCAAGACCTGGCGACGGTAGTAGCCGGCGTCCTCGCCGGGTCGAGCAGGAGGCTCCTTATCCGGTGCTGCCAGGCGGGCGATGATCGCCGTACCGATTGCGGTGGACAGGATGCCGATCCAGGCGCGCAGAAGCGCCGTCGCCACCATGAGAACCGCGAAGGCGAGGCGAACGCCGCTGCCGGCGATCTCCGCCCGGTAGGAGCGGCCATAGCGGCCGGCAAGGCGAAGGGCGAGGACGCGTACCGAGGAGGCGATCTGGAACCAGACGGCGAGCAGGATCCCGCAGGCGGCGAGGACGACATCGGCAGGCCGGAAGCCCTTGGCCAGGGCGGTGCGGGGGAAGATCAGGAGCACCGCCAGGCAGCCCAAAAGGAACGCCCCGCGCCGCAGCGACAGGACGGCTTTGAGATAGGGATGGAAGTCGCTCCCGTCGCTGGTCGTTCGGTGGAAGAAGTAGAGCAGCGAGCTGGTGCTCCCGAGGTCGGAGAGGAAGATGAAGAAGGTCACAACCGAGGAAGCGAGCGTGTAAAGGGCGAACTCGCCGACAGGCATGAAGCGGACGAGGATCAACCCCGCCCCGAGGCCCACGAGCTGGGTCACCGTCTGAGCCGTGAAGTAGGCCGAGAGGATGCCGGCCCAGTCGCGCAACCGCTGCCGGAACGTCGGCAACACCGCCGGCGGCGCCAGGGCTGCCTCGGCGAGGAGTGCGTCCGGCTCAGGCTGGTAAATGGGCTCCATAGCTCAGGCGGCGGCTGCCGAACGCAGGTTGACTCCGAACTCCTCGAGCACCAGCCTGGCCAGCAGGCGGGAGCGGGCGCCGAGATTGCCGGCGGTCGCCGCCGCGGGGCGCATCCAGTCGACGACCGGAATGTAGAAGCCGCTCTTCGGACGGGTAAAGAGCTCCGCCGGCAACTCCGGCGCGATGCGGCGCACGAGCGCCGCCTTGCCTTGCCCGCGCGCGGGGTCGAAGCCGCCGGCGGCGAGGCTCGCTCGCAGCCGGGCGTCGACGAAGGGGACGCGGAGCTCGACGGAGTGGGCCATCGAGGCCCAGTCGGAGTCGCGGAGGAGCTGGTTCCGCAGGTACTGCGCCGACTCCATGAGGTGGACCGCCAGCCAGGGGTCGGGCCGCCGATGCCCGTCGATCGCTTCCTCGCCGCCTCCGCCACAGAGCACCTTGGCAGTGTCGGCAATCGGGTCGTACCCGGCGAGCGCCGCGGCGGCCTGCTCCTCGCCTAGGAGCTCCGGCAGCTCCTCGGGGAGGAAGAGGGCGCGGCGCAGGAAGTAGCTGCCGGCGAGGCTGCCGCCGTGGCGCAGGAGGCCGCGAAGCTTCGGCCTGCCTCCGAGCAGCCGGCCGGCGAGCGCTGGCCAGGCGGCCCTGAGGCCGGGGGCGTGCCCGCCCCAACGCGCCATCCGCCAGGTTTTCGGCACGTCGGTGAAGGAGGGGTAGCTGCCGAACAGCTCGTCGCCGCCGAGCCCCGAGAGGACCACCTTGAGCCCGGTCTCGTGCGCCGCGCGGCTGACGACGTAGGTGTTGAAGCCGTCGATGCTCGGCTGGTCCATGGCGGCGACGGCCTGCGGCCAGAGGTCGAGGAAGTCCTGCTTGCCGACCCGGCGCTCGAGGTGCCGCGTGCCGAGCTTCCGGGCGACCTCCGCCGCCAGCGACGCCTCGTCGGCAGCCGTGCCCGCCAGGACGTCGAAGCTCAGGGTGAAGGTGGTGGGCGGCGACGGCAGAGCGCGGCAGGCGAGGGCCGCTACGAGGCCCGAGTCGAGCCCCGCCGAGAGGAAGACGGCGACCGGTACGTCGGAGATCAGATGGGCGGCGACCGAATCGGCGATGGCCTGCCCGGCGTCGACCTCCTCGGTGCGCTCCGGCGCCGGATCGAATCGATAGTGCCGCATTGGCTCTTCCACCCGACCGTTCTCGACCGCGAGGAAACATCCGGCGGGCACCGCCCGGATGGCGCGGCGAATCGTCAAGGGCTCGGGGACGGAGCCCCAGAGCAGGAAGCCGGCGAGCCCCGAGGGGTCGATCTTGCGGGAAAGGGCGCCGCCCTGCTCTAGCGCCTTGACCTGGGAGGCGAAGCGCAGGCAGCCGCCTTCCGTCGAGTAGTACAGCGGCTTGATGCCCAGCGGATCGCGCGCCAGGACCAGGCGGCCCGCGGCGTCGTCCCAGATGGCGAGCGCGTACATGCCGCGCAGGCGCGGCAGCATGGAGGTCCCCAGCCGGGCGTAGAGGACGAGCAGGACCTCTGTATCGCTCTGCGAGCGGAAGGCAACCCCCTCCCTTTCCAGCTCGCCCCGGAGCTGGCGGAAATTGTAGATCTCGCCGTTCTGGACGATCACGTAGCGGCCGTCGGGCGAGGTCATGGGCTGGGCGCCGGCGGGGGAGAGGTCGAGGATCGCCAGGCGGCGGCTGGCGAGCCCCACCCGGCCGTCGGCCGACAGCCATTCCCCGGCGCCGTCCGGTCCGCGGGCGGTCATGGCCTCGCGGGTGGCCAGGAGCTCCCGGCGATCGATCGCCGGCGACGACTCGGCGAGCCGCAGGATGCCGTTAATGCCGCACATCGGCGGCCTTTCCGGGGAAACGAGTGAGGAGGTCGAGGAAGGGCCACAGGCGGGCGCGGAAGCGGGCGGGAGTGAACACCTCGCGGAAGCGGCGCAGCCCTGCCTCGCCCAGCCGGCGGGAGAGCTCGGGCTCGGCGAGCAGCCGGGCGAGGACCTTCACCAGGGCCTGCGGATCGTCGGGGTCGATCAGCAGCCCGGTGATCCCATCCTCGACGATCTCTTCGGCGGCGCTGCCGCGCGCCGCGACGCAGGCCTTGGCGACCCGCATCGCCTCCAGGTAAACGAGGCCGAAACCCTCGCCGCGGCTGGGCATTACGAAGGCGGCCGAGCGGCGGTAGAGCTCTCCCAGGGTCGCCTCGCTGACGAAGCCGGTGAAGAGCACCCGGCCGGCGAGGCCGAGTCCCGCCGCCTTCGCCTCCAGCCGCGGCCGGTCGTCCCCCTCGCCGGCCACCACCAGACGCGCCTCCGGCCGCAGGGTCAGGAGGCGTGGCATGGATTCGAGCAGCAGGTCGTGGCCTTTGTAGCGTTCGCTCGCCGCCAGCCTCCCGACGACCAGAAGATACCCTTCTCCAGCGCGCGCGAGGAGCTCGCGATCGAGATCGCCGGCGGCAGGCCGCTCCTCGAGGGCCAGGGGGAGGACGTCGACTCCCTCGAGGCTCGGATTCCAGACGCGGGCGCGCTCCACGGTGTGGGCGGAGATGGCGAGCCGGACCGTGGCGCCGGCAAGCGCCCGCCGGCGGTCCCAGGGCAGGGCGCGCCAGACCTCGATGCCGTAGAGGATGACCATATAAGGGGAGCGCAGAGAGGCCGGCAACAGCGCCTGGACGCGGGTCGGTCCCAAGAGATCGAAGACATAGGCCGTCCGCCGCCGATCACTTGCCTGACGGAGCCAGAGGTGGGCGGCGAGACGGCCCTGGCTGCCGCCGAACCCGCGTGCCGGGACCGGCAGCCCGTCATCCGCCGAGGTTCCTGAGGCCTGGGGCAGGCTTAGCGCTTCGAGCCCGACCCCGCGTTCGGCGGCGTAGGCGGCGCAGGCCCCGGCGAGGAGCCGGCCGGCGGCGGCGCGGCCGCCGCCGTCGAGCGCTAAACCAGCGCTGACCAGGACCAGGTCGCGGCGGCGGCTGAAAGGTGGCGAGATCGGGCTCCGGGTAAGCTTCGCCCCCTTCGGTGTACGAGCACCGACGGGGAATCCCAGAGCCGCCGGGGCGGCCGCAGGGAACGTCGATCTAGCGGGCCGCCGCGAGGGCGCGGCCCGCGCGCGGCCGCGCCGGAACGGGAGCGAGCGCCTCGCGCTCGAACTCGGCCGCCACCGACTGCCGCAGGAAGCTCACCGACACGACGAGTTTCACACTACCCTTCGCGCGCAACACCGTCCCGGTCCAACCCCGGAGAGGGCCGTGGACGACCACCACCTCGTCCCCCGGCCCGAGGTACGGATGGGGCACCAGGGGAAGGCCGCTCTCCTGGAGGCGCCAGAGGCTCTCGAGCTCGCCCTCCAGTCGTTCCTGATCGGGCACCTCCAGGAGGGCGGCCACGAGATCGCTGTCGAGGGCCGTCCGGCGCTCCCCGAGAGTGGCGCGGAAAAAGACGTACCCCGGGAAGAGCGGGAGCTGAGAGACGAAGGTCCTTCCGGCCCGCCGCATGCGCTTCTCGTGGAGCGGCAGGTAGAAGGCCACACCGTGGCTCAGCAGGTGCCGCGCCAGGCCCTTCTCCTGACGGCTGCGCACGTGGGCCACCCGCCAGGGTCGCTCCGGCGACGACAGCTCGAAAAGGTTGGGTGGGGAGAGGGCTACTTCGGGCCTGAGAATCGGCACGTCCTGGCAACGACCTCGAAAAGATGAATCTGGCGTGATGACGGCAGCGATTGTGGCAGAACGCGGGGGGCGGACGCAAATGGCGGGTGGCGCTACGTCCT
>DATNKQ010000528.1:0-3738 GCA_035603315.1 Thermoanaerobaculia bacterium | reverse complement strand
GACGGCCGGCAGCTCCGTCGTCGTCGCCGCGGCCTCCAGATAGCCGGGGAAGGCGGCCACGTGCGGGTAGTAGACGCGGGCATAGGTCGCCAGGTCCCGGCGGGTCAGGGTGCCGGCGCTCCAGGCGCGGTAGAACGGGTGTCCGAGGATCGACCGCGCGGCGATCCGCGCGTCGAGCTCGGCGAGCACGGCTGCGGTGCTGGCCTTCGTCATCGTTCCCTCCCGGAGCCAAGGGCTCCTCGATTCGGTCGGTGTCGGCATGGACATCAGGTCCGCGAAGCTTAGCGGAGAAGGCAGGCCGGCTGAAAGGGCAGCCGGTCGGTCTCTGTGCCGATCTCTCGCCTTTGGTGTAAGATCAGGCGCGAATCTCGCACAACGCCGCTGGCAGCGTCGCGGAGGATCTGCATGAAGGTCGCGTTCCTGAAACCCCCCATCGGCGGCATCCTCGGTCTCGAGATGCTGACCTTCGTCGAGCCTCTGGGCCCCATCTCGATCGCCGGCGGCCTGGAGGCCGAGGGCCACGAGTGCCGGGTGTTCGACCTGCGGATCGACGGCCTGGAGGAGGGGATGGCGCGCTGCGTCCGCTTCGGCCCGGACGTCGTCGGCCTGCAGTGCAACTTCACGACCGAGCGCTTCCGCACGCTCGAGCTCGCCCTCCGCGTCCGCCGCGACCTGCCGGAGGCCTTCGTGCTGGTGGGCGGGCACGACGCCTCGCGCGAGCCGGGGTGGTTCGTCCATCCCGCCATCGACGCGGTGGCGATCGGCGACGGCGAGGAGGTCATGCCGCAGCTCGCCTCCGCCCTCATGCGCGGCGCCGACCTGGCGCAGGTCGCCGGCCTGCAGCTCAATCATCTTCCAGGGAACGGCGGGCCCTTCTTGACCCCGGCGGCGCCGGCCCGGCAGGACCTCGACACGCTGCCCATGCCGGCCCGCCACCTGATCTCCCACTACGCGCCCGAGTACTACATCAACTTCAGGAAGCCGCTGGCCCTCATGGAGACCGCCCGCGGCTGCCCGTTCAAGTGCAACTTCTGCTCGGTGTGGAAGTTCCATCACAGCACCTTCCGCGAGAAGTCGCCGGAGCGGGTGGTGGCCGAGCTCCTGGCCATCGACGCCCCCAACGTCTTCATCACCGACGACATCTTCTGGATGGACGTGCGGCGGGGGGAGGAGCTGGCGCGGCAGATCAAAGCGGCGGGGATCAAGAAGTACTTCACCGTGCAGACGCGCACCGACATCATCTGCAAGTTCCCGCACCTGATCGAGATGTGGAAGGACTGCGGCCAGCTCGCCATCTTCCTGGGGCTCGAGTCGGTCACCGACGAGGGGCTCGACGCCGTCAACAAGAGCAACACGGCGGCCAACAACGCCCGCGCCCTGGCGATCTTGAAGGAGCTCGGCGTCGGCTTCACCCCCAACTTCATCGTCGACCCCGCCTGGGACCGCGACGACTTCGAGCGCCTGCGCAACTGGATCGAGGAGACCGGCGCCTACAACAGCGGCTTCTCGGTGCTGACCCCGCTCCCCGGCACCGACCTCTGGGACACCGCCCGCCACCAGGTCACCACCCACGACTGGGAGATGTACGACATCATCCACGCCGTGCTCCCCACCAAGCTGTCGCTCGCGGAGTTCTACGAGGAGTACAGCCGCCTCTGGCGGCACGTGCTGGCGGTGCGCTACCGCATGCGCGGCCGGGCGCGCACCTACTTCGCCATGGGCGCGGCGCTCGCCACCGGCAAGGTCTCGCTCGGCGCCATGCGCAAGGGCATGAACATCGCCAAGGTGTTCAGCCAGCCGGAGACCTTCCTGAGCGCCCACCAGCGGCCGGAGCGTCTGGAGCCGGCGGCGCCGCAATCCTTTACGGCGTGACGTCGGCCCAATAGGTCGAGCGCTGGGGGTCGTCGAAAGGCGCCGCGAGAGTGCCGGCGACGACGAGGCTCGAGGTGCCCGGAATGGGGGCGATGCCGTCGATGAAATCGGCCCATCGGTTCTGGTCGCCGTTGTTGGGGGTGAAAGATCCCTGCCGCAGCACCGTCACGTAGCTCACCGTGTTGGCGTCGACGTTCCAGGAGATGTCCTTCACACCCGGATAGAAGTCGTAGCGGCTGTGGTCGTAGACGATCAGGGCCTGATCAGCGGAGCCCGAGCGCACGAGCGGCATGGCGATCTCCGCCGCCAGCGGGCCCGAGCCGGCGATGCCGCCGGCCACCTGCAGGGCGGTGGCGGCGCCGTTCTGGGTGTTGACGGCGAGGCTGATGATCTGTGTCGAACGGGCGTGGTTGGGATCGCCCAGGACCATGGTCGAGAGGATGTAGGGGACGCCGCTGGCGAACGTCCAGACGTTGGAGGAGTGGATCCAGCCGTTGGCGAAGGTCTTCATGCAGCCCGTGCAGCCGGGCGCGTCCACGCCCACCGGACCGGTGGCCAGGAAGCTTGTCGTCACCGTCTCGGTGGCGGAGTAGAAGACGGGGGAGTTGGTCGCCCCCTCGACGTGCGAGTAGATCACCACCGCGTGGCCCGCCGAGTTGATCGTCGACACCGTCAGGTACTCGCGGTTGTTGATGGTGGCGGCATAGGTGGAGACCGGGTTGTCGCGCGTGCCGTTGCCGCCGCCGACGCCGCTGTAGGGACCGCCGCTGTAGGGGTCCACGAACTCGAACCAGTTGGTGTTGAGGGTGAGGGTGCCGCCGTTGTAGAGGCGCGTCTTGTTGAACACGGCCAAGCCGGCGCCGTTCACCCCGTTGTGCGCCTCGCAGGCCGAGGTGACGGCGATCCACTGGTTGTTGAAGCCGGTGTGCGGCTGGTCGCTGCCGTCCCAGGTGTCGAAGGCGCCGCAGGCGGGGAACTGGTAGCGGTACCAGCCCTTGGTGGGATCGCCGGTCTTGGAGACGGCGAGGACGTCCGTCGGCGACGGGTTGTTGCCGAAGACCCACAGCGCGGTGACGATCCAACGCCCGGCGCCGGTGTCGTAGCGCACCCGCTGGTCGCCGGCGAAGCCGCCCACGGAGCAGATGGGCAGCGGGCTCGCGCCGCCGCACCAGAAGGTGTTGGGGTCGGTCTTTTTGACGACGGTCCCGCTCAGCGTGTAGACGGAGAGGTAAGCGTCGTAGGCGAGGATGTAGGTGCCGTTCGTCGAGCCGGCGATGTCGATCTCGGAATAGGTCGTGAAGCTGCTGTTGATCGTCGCGCCGGGCGGCAGGCCGGCGAGGCCGAGAGCGCTCTCGTCGACGCTGGCGTCCTGGCTGCCGACCTGCATGGAGGTGGCCGGGATCTCGGCGGTCCAGCTCGCCGGGGGCGCGTTCGCCGGCTGCTCCGTCCGCGTCGTCGTCGACGTCGAATCGACCAGCGCGTCGAGCTCGGAGGGGCCGCTGGCGCCGCCCGAACCGGTGCCCGGAATGGGGAGCTGCTGCGCCGAAGCCGCGGCGGCCGCGAAGGCCACGACGGCGACGGCCCAGTGAAGGCGAATCCGCTCTCGTTTCATCGTCACTCCTTCCCGCCGGCCGAGCCGACCAGCAACCGGCATCTGCTGGAAGGGTCCGATTGTGCGCTCTAGGGCGCCTTCGGCGCAAGGATCGACGACAGCAGGTCGGGCCGCGAGGGATCGCGCTCGAGGTGCGGGTACCGCGGGCCGTCGCGGTAGGTCACCCGGAAGGTCTTGAGGACGTCCCCCTGCTCGGCGGCGACCTCGAGGGCTCCCGCCGCTTCGGCCGGCGGGGGAGAGCCGGCGGCCGCCGC
>DATNKQ010000519.1:0-6806 GCA_035603315.1 Thermoanaerobaculia bacterium | reverse complement strand
GGTAGCAAGGAACACTCCAGCTTACCCTCTCCCGTCCTGCGTCCGACGCGAGCCGCGACACGCCAGGCGGGTTAGAATCGAGCCGAGTGGAGGGACCGAAGATGGCCCGAGTCAACCTCAGTGAAGACCTCCGTCCTCTCTCCGATCTTGAGAGTCAGGTATCGGAGGTTGTCCAACAGGCCCGTACGACCGGACGGCCAGTGGTGCTTACACGTGAAGGGCGAGGGGTCGCCGTGCTCCTCTCGGTCGAAGCCTTCGAAGACCTCCAGAGCTCGTCCGAACGCGGCGAGCTGCAGCGGGCCGTCGAGGAAGCCGAGCGAGATATCGCAGAGGGCAATTGGGTCGAGCACCCGGAGGTCCTGCAGAAGCTGAAACGATGGTCCGCCGGTGAGTCATAGGCGATCGATCCGCTGGTCGCGACTGGCGGACCTCGACCTCCAAGCCGCCCATACTTACCTGGAAGAACGAAGCGCGACCGCCGCCCAGCGGTTCGCCACGGACATCCTTCAAGCAGTGGAGCACATTCAAGCTCACCCCGAAGCGGGGGCTGTGGCTTCGGATCTCTTGCCCCGCGGGAGATATCGGCACTGGGTCTGCGGCCATCACCGCATCATTTTCCGCCTCGACGACGATTGGATCTGGCTCCTGAGGATCTGGGACTCACGGCGCAATCCGGCAGACCTGAAGCCCGAATGAACGACGGAATTGACATTGGCGCCGGGGTCCAAGGCAGAGGCGTAAAATAGCCACCATGTCGCGCCCCGACGCCAACCTCACCGAGAAGCGGCGGATCCTCCAGCTCGAGACGATTTACGACCTGGCGCTCGCCCTCCATGGGCAGCGGGCCGAGCAGGACCTCGTCGACGAGCTGCTGCAGCGGGTGTGCGCGGTGCTCGACCCGGCGGCGGCGGTGGCGGTGACCCGCGATGCCTACGGCGGCGCGCGCGGGGTGGCGACGGTGGGTTGGGTCGACACCGCCCCCGCCGGCGCGGCCCTCCTCTCCGCCCCCCTCTGGCGCGAGCTGCTGACCGAGGGGCGCCAGCTGGCCCGCTACGGCGGCGAGCTCGCCGGGCGCGCCTACCACGAGCTGCTGGCGACCCCTCTTGCCTACCGCGGCGTCTTCCTCGGCTACCTCGCGGTGCTCGACAAGGAGGTGCGGGGCGACGCCGACCGCTCCTTCACCGCCGACGACCGCCGCTTCCTCGACTCGGTGGCGGCGCTCGCCGGCGTCGCCCTCGACAGCGCCCGCCAGGTCGAGCGCCTGGAGACCCAGCGCGAGCGGCTGGCCGAGGAGAACAAGGCCCTGAAGGGGCGCCTCGCGGAGGAGATCGCCGGCCAGAAGATCGTCGCCACGGCGCCCGCCATGCGGCAGGTGCTGGAGATCGTCGAGCGGGTGGCGCCGCGGAGCGTCAACGTCCTCGTCCGCGGCGAGAGCGGCACGGGGAAGGAGCTGGTGGCGAAGCTCCTCCACATCCTTTCCGGCCGCGAGGGCTCGCTCATCGCCCTCAACTGCGCCGCCCTCCCCGAGTCGCTTCTCGAAAGCGAGCTCTTCGGCATCGAAGGCGGAGTGGCGACCGGCGTGCAGGCGCGGCCGGGGAAGTTCGAGCTCGCCGATTCGGGGACCCTCCTCCTCGACGAGATCGGCGACATGCAGACCTCGCTGCAGGTCAAGCTCCTGCGCGCCCTGCAGGAGCGGGAGGTGGTGCGGTTGGGCGGGCGCCAGTCGATCCCCGTCGACGTGCGGCTGGTGGCGGCGACGCACCAGGACCTCGAGGCGCTGGTCGCCCAAGGGCGCTTCCGCGAGGACCTCTACTACCGGCTGAAGGGCGTCGAGGTGGTGCTGCCGCCTCTCCGCGAGCGGCGGCAGGACATCCCCCACCTGGTGCGCAGCTTCCTCGAGGAGTTCTGCCGTCGGGAGGGCATCCCGGTGCCGCAGTTCCGCGCCGACGCCCTGGCCCTCCTCATGGCCCACGACTTCCCCGGCAACGTCCGCGAGCTGCAGAACCTCGTCGAAGGGGCGGTCTCGCTCGCCGAGGGCGAGGTGGACGCCGCCCTCATCCGCTCGCTGATCGGCGCCGCCGCCCAGAGCTCTCCCGATCCGCTCGACCTCGACGCCATGGAGCGCCGCCACATCACCCGCGTCTTGAAGCTCACCGCCGGCAACAAGAGCGAGGCGGCAAAGATCCTCGGCGTCGACCGCAAGACACTGCAGCGCAAGGGGTTCTAGAGAGGCTCGCTTCTGTGGCCCGCCTGCCTGGTATGCTGGAGACGACCTGGACGGTGAAACCAGCATGACGCTACCTCTGGAAGCCGAGCCCCTCCCTCTCCGCACCGGCCACGGCGGGACGATCCGCATCGGGCAGACCCGCGTGCCGCTGGAGACGGTGGTTTACGCCTTCAACGAGGGGGCCACCGCCGAAGAAATCGCCTACCGCTATCCCAGCCTGGAGCTGGCGGACATCTACGCCGCGATCACCTACTACCTGCGGCACCGCGGCGCGGTGGATGGCTACCTTCAGGAACAAGAGGCGACAGCACAGGACCTACGCCGGCGGATCGAAGCTCGCCAGCCCGATCGGAGCGGACTTCGCGAGCGTCTCCTCGCCCGGCGCGCCTGATCTCTCCTCTCGCGTGCGCTTCCTCGTCGACGAGAATTTCGACAACCGGATTCTCGCCGGACTACGGCGTCGTCTGCCGGCTCTGGACGTTCTGCGGGTTCAGGATGCAGGCCTGGCCGGCGCCGAAGATCCGGAGATCCTCGCCAGGGCTTCCGAGGAGAATCGAATCCTGCTAGCGCACGACGCGGCGACGGCTCCGCACTACGCCTTCGAGCGCATCGCGGCCGGCGAAGCGATGCCCGGGGTCATCGAAGTGCCTCTCCACATGCCGATCGGTCAAGCCATCGAGGACCTGTTGTTGGTGATAGAAGCAGGCCGCAGCGAGGACTGGGCCAACCAGGTCATCTACCTGCCGCTCTAGCTGACGTGCGGCTTTAAAGCCCGTACGGCACGACCACGAAGGGGTAGCGCTCGGGCGGGAAGTCGCGGGTGTTGCGGGTGGCGAGCTGGAGGCCGTGGTGGCGGGCGACGGCCGCCTGGAGCGCGTCGGGGATCTTCCAGCGCCCCTCGTGGCGGAGGCGGGCCGCGAGGTCGGCGACGGGGCGATCGATCACCAGGGTCGGGAAGCGATCGAGAAAGGCGGCGGCCAGGCCGGCATCGGCGGCGCCGAAGCCGGCCAGCACTTCGGTGCGGGTGATCACCGAGACGGCGGCCTGGCCGCGGGTTTCGGAGAGATAGGCGGTCGCCGCCGCCACGCCGTTAAAGTGGTCGATCACGACGACCGAATCGAGGAGGATCTTCACTTCCTCTCCTCCCACTCCTCGCGGAGCCGGCGCTGGTACTCGAGGCCGTCCTCCTGCTTCCAGATCCCCGAGGTCTGCTCCAGGAGACGGTCGAGCGAAGGCGCGCCGGCCTCCGACTCCTCCCGATAGCGGCGGATGGCGAGACGGACGAGCTGGGTCATGGTGACGTTCTCCTCCTCGGCCTTGCGGTCGAGCCACAGTTTGTCGTCGGGGTCGAGACTGACGATGGTGCGGATCATGGCGGGCTCCTTTGATATCGTTCCTGCGGAATGATATCAATAAACGCGCCGGAGCGCACCTTCGACCCCCTGCACAGGAGGAGGACGGAAACAGTTCCGAGATCTGTCGCACGAAGTTGAAATTTTACAACTTGACGACCGCCGCCTTCCGCGCCAGCTGCAGGACCTTGGCGTCGGGATCGACGAGCAGGCGCTCGGGCTCGAAGGGGCAGGCGATGGCGACGGTGGCGGACTCTCCGGCTCCCAGCACGACGGTCCGCCGCGCCTCCCGGTAGGGCGACGCCTTCTTGCCCTTCTCGGGGAAGCGCTCGCCGCGGATCGCCGCCACCTCGACCGGCATGCGGCCGGTCCCCACGTTCTTGATCCGCACCGTCGCCTCCCAGCCTCCCGCCCGCGGCGCCTTCCGCGCCTCCTCCAACCGGTACTCCGGCACCACCACCTCGAAGAACCACTGGCGGACGAAGCGGTCGTAGGCGGCGGGGTCGGGAGCGAAGGGCCGCATCGAGGCCACGAAGTCCTGGAGGACGGGGAAGTCGGGCCCGCCGCCCCAGTCGTTCACGAACTTGCGCAGGCCCGCCAGGGCCCGCTCGCGCCCCATCTCGTTCAACAGCATCCAGAAGACCCAGCCGCCCTTGTCGTAGGTGACGGTGGTGTCGCCCTCCCGCTGGCCGTCGATCTTGACCAGCGGGCGCTCGGCGTCGACCCGCCGGCGGTCGCCATACTGCTCCTCGATCCGCTTGGCGAACTCGATGCGGGAGGCCGGCCCCAGGACCTGCTCCATGAGGAGCAGGGTCGAGAAGTGCGCCATGCCCTCGGAAAGGATGTCGCCGCCCGGGCCTTTGCCGGGGGTCAGGATGTTGCCCCACCACTGGTGGGCGCTCTCGTGCGCGGTGACCAGGAAGACGGCGTTGGTCTTGACGTCGCTCTTGGTGAGGAAGCCGATCCCCTCGGAGAAGCTGATGTTGGTGGGGAAGCCCTGGGCGTAGCCCGCCAGGTTGGGGAACTCGGTGAGCTTGAGCTCGCGCCAGGGATAGGGGTGGAACCATTCCCCGTACCAGCGGCGCGCCGCGTCGAGCGCGGCGAGCATGGCGGAGATGTTGTAGGCGTGGCCGGGATAGTAGTAGATGGCGGTCCCGTTGCCACGGCGCACCGCGTAGCGCCCGCCCACCACGTTCCAGAAGCGCACCGGATGGTCGCTCTGCCAGACCGAGGTGCGGCGCCCGTTCTTCACCTCGTCGCTGACCAGCGTCCCGACCGAGTTCCAGGTGTATTCTGCGGGGCCGGTGACGCGGACCCGGGTGGTGAAGGCGGAGGAGCTGCCGAAGCCGACCGGGGTCTTACCGACGTAGAAGTCGTCCGCGTAGACCTTAGGCTCGTAGTCGTTTTCCCCCTTCTTGCGCCCGATCTCCTCCATGTAACCCAGGACCGGCACGAAAGTCGGCCGGAAGCTGGTAAGGACGACGCCGGAGGGGAGGACAAACTCCTCGTTGCCGCCGCCGTTCTTGGTGACGCCCTCGGGGAAGTTGCCGTCGAGCTCGAATCCCACCTTGAGGTGGCCGCCGGGAGGGAGCGGCGCCGGCGGGGTGAAGACCCAGAGGTTCGAGCGGTCGTCCGGCTTGTAGGCCTTGCCGGCCAGGGTCCAGCGGACGTGGCGCCAGTGCGGGCCGCCGGTCATGGCGAAACTCTTCAAGGGGCCGTCCTGGTCGTTGACCAGCTCGTAGGTCCCGCGGCTCCGCAGCCAGCGCCGCGCCGGCTCCAGGGTGAGGTCGACGTCCACGGCGGCCAGGGCCGGCAGCGGCACGTCCTTCCAGGTGGCGAGGTTCTGCTTCCAGTAGTCGCGGCCCTGCTTCTCCGCCACGCCGCCCTGGAAGCCGTGGAAGACCGCCAGCCAGAGCGCGATGCCAGCGAGGATGGGGACGACGGCCCAGGGGCTGAGCCTGACCGCCGACCGCCCCAGCGACCGCGGGGAGAAGCGCTCGATCGTGCCCATGGCATCGGCCTGGCGCCGGCCCACGGCGGCCAGGGCGGCGACGGCGACGGCCGAGAAGAGCGCGGCGAGCGACAGCGCCAGCAGGCGGTTGAGCCAGAGAGCGCGGGCGTCGAGCTGGAAGGTCCCCATGTCGCTCCAGCGCAGGGCGTCCCACAGCGGCCAGTTGCCCACCCAGTTCATGTGGTTGGTGAGCTGCCGGTAGAGGGTGAAGGCGAGGGCCGCGAGGCAGAGGCCGTAGGTGACGTAGCGCTGCCCGGTCACCATGCGGACGGCGGTGACGAAGGTGGTCCAGAGAAGGAAGGTGGGGAAGAGCAGGGCTCCCCAGACGAGGGCGAACGGCCACAGCGACATCCCCCCCTTGCCCTGGATCAGCAGGGCGACGAGGCAGCCGATGAAGGTCGCTGCCACCACCAGCGCGCCGACCAGGCTGTTGGCGAGCGACTTGCCCAGGAGGATGGCGGCGCCCGGCACCGGCGCGGAGTCGAAGAGGGGAGCGAGGCCGGTCACCCGCTCCCGCTCGAGCGACTCGACGGTGTAGAACATGAGCAGCAGACAGAGCAGGAAGCTCAAGGTGTTGAGCGCGCCCACCGCCAGGAGGCCGGGGGTGAGCAGGAGCTCGGTCTGGAAGGCGCCCAGGGAGAGCAGGCTGCTGCCCAGGGTCTGCAGGAGGATCAGGGGGATGAAGATATAGAGCCCCACCTGGGAGAAGAGGGCGCGGGTCTCGGCGCGGGCGATGGTCCAGGTGCCGGCGAGAAGGGGCGGCGCGGCGGCCCGCATGCCGAGCCCGGCGAGGGACCGGGACGGCGCCGCGAGGGCCGGGATCAGGCCGTCCGCCGGCCGCGCACCTATCGCAGCCAGCGCGGCCATGGCGGCGGCCCGGCGCTTCCGGCGGAAGAGGCGCCACGGCCTCCGCGCCGGCCGCGCCTCCTCCCCGCGCGCCAAATGGCGCCAGGCGAGCACGGCGCCGGCGATCCCCAGGCCGAGGAAGAGAATGCGGTTGGCGAGGAAGGTGCCGTCGAGCCCGATCCGTGAGTGGTTGTAGAAGTCGACCCCGCGGTCGAGCTTGAGCCAGGTTTCGTTGAGCCAGCGGAAGCCGCCGGCGTCGAACAGCATGAGCAGGCGGTTGATCCGCGGGTCGAGCCAGGTGGGGGCCCAGTTCCAGAGGAAGAAGCCGTTGACGAGGAGCAGCCCGACGGGGAAGAGGAGGACGAGGATC
>DATNKQ010000494.1:0-3748 GCA_035603315.1 Thermoanaerobaculia bacterium | reverse complement strand
TCGGCGGCGGGGACGATCCGGTAGACGCGGTCCGGATCGGAGTCGCAGGCCAGGGACAGCCGCGGCCCCAGCTCCCGCTCCCATTCCGCGACCATGACTCTCCCCTTGTTCGGGTTCCACTTCCCGCTCAGATCCCAGGTGTGGACGACCAAGTGGGTGATGCCAAGACCCGCCATGAAGTCCAGATCGTCGGCGTCGGGCAGCGGACGCAGCCGCGACGCCAGTTCGTCGTGGCTGGGGGGGATGTAGCCGCTGAAGCCGTTGGCGATCGGCTTCCAGTGCAGGGTCGAGTAGTACATGTAGGCGGTTTCCTTCGAGTTCGAGTGGAAGGGGATCTCGGCCAGGGCCCGCACGTCGCTGCGCCCGGCCAGCCACTGGTAGACCTCCGGGAACTCCGACTCCGGAAAGATGGCCACCCAACGGATCGGCAGCGGTGCCAGCTCGACGAAGAGCGCGATCGCGAGCGCCGACCAGGCCAGGGCGCGGGTCGAGCGGCGCGCCATCCGCGGCAGGAGACGGTCGAGGCCGCGGGCGGCGAAGAAGACGACGGACAGCGAGAGGAAGGCGGCGAAGCGGGCAGGGACCCGCATGCCGGCAAGGCCGGGGACGATGCGCATCAACGGGACGTAGACGAGCGGGTGGGAGAGGAGGAAGCAGAGGGCGGCGGAGAGCGCGAGCCCCCGTTCCCAGGGATCCCAAGGGTTCATCTCGGCGGCGCGGAGAAAGCTGTTGCCCCCCCATCGCCGGCGCAGGAAGAGCCAGGCGCCGAGCGCGCCGGCGAAGAGGGCGCCGAGGCCAGCCCAGACCGCGGGTCCGGGGGGCTCTTCGGCCGCGACGAGCTTCAAAGTGATGGCGTCGCCGGCCCCATAGGCAAGCAGCGCCAGAACCAGGAGGGCGCCGAGCGTCAGGCGCCTCCCGCCGCCGAGGGGTAGAGCCGGGCGCTGCCGGTGCCGGCGCCAGAAGTCTCCGCAGCCGACGGCGAAGAGGAGAGTGGGGAGGAAGCCGGCGAAGAGGGAGTTCTCGGAGCGCAGGAAGGGCATCTTCCAGGGCTCGTTTTCGCGCACCCATTGCCGATCCCCCGCGCTCGGGGCGTAGGAGTTGAGGCGCGCCGGGCTCCAGTAGCTGGCGAAGGCGGCGGCGTTCTTGACCACCTCGCTGGGGTCGCGGACCAGCTTCTGCTCCCTGGCCACGCGGGCGTAGGGATAGAACAGGCAGGCGGCCGCCGCGAACGCCACGAGCGCCACCGGCAGCAGCACCTTCCTCGCCGCCGGAGAGACCAGCCGCCGGCGCTCCGACGCGGCGCGAACGACGAGGATCGCCAGCAGCGGGACGTGGATCATGTAGGCGAAGTAGCAGCCCCCCGAGAGGTTGAGGAGGTAGAAGAGCAGAAAGAGCCCGCCCCACTTCGCCGTCCGCTCGGCGAGCAGCCGATCCCAGGACCACAGGGTCAGGGGGATCCACTGCGCGAGGAGGATCTGGATGTGGTTGAGCTGGCTCAGGCGATAGGGGGAGAAGGCGAACATCGCGCCGCCCAGGATGGCGGCGGGCCAGGAGCAGCCGCTCTTGCGCAGGACGAAGCAGGTGGCAAGGCCGGAGAGCACGAACGAGGTGAAGAAGAGGAGGTTGTAGCCGGCGATGGCGTTGGGGACCAGGGGGTGGAGGAGGGCGAGCTCGAAGGCCGGTCCCAGAAGGTGATCGGAGAAGGTGAGGACGCCGCGCGTGGGATAAAAGAAGTTCGCGTCCCACAAGTGTGGCAGGCCCAGGCGGATCTGATGGACCCCCCACTTGAGGACGTAGAGATTGAAGACGGGATCGACCGGCTCGGGCGCCAGGTGGTCGCGGAAGACCGTCGCGATGGGCCACAGGTAGAAGAGGGCGACGGCCGTGTAGAGGCCGGCCGCGAGGGTGGCGAGCGCGAGCTTTCGTACTCTCGGCATGGAAGGGCGAGCTCTGAAACGGAAGGGAGGAGTTTAGCATCTGAGAAGGGGTGCGCTCGGGAACGCGGTATCCTTGCGCGGCCCACTCATGCTCACGATCCGCCGAGGCCTCACGGAATCTGCCGCCGCCCGCCTCGTCTGGACGCTCTTCGCGATCGGTCTGCTGCTGTCGGTCCTGCTGTTCTTTCGCCAGCAGGTCGGCGGCGATCAGCTCAACCTCCTCGCCCGCGGCTGGCTCCTCGCCGCGCAGGGCCGCTTCATCCCCTACGGCAACCCGATGTCCACGGGAGGGGCGAACCCGGGCGGGCTCACCAGCCTCCTGGTGGGGCTGCCGCTCCTCCTCTGGCGCGACTACCGGGCGCCCGGCCTCGTCGTGCTCGCCTTCCATGTCCTGGCCTTTCTCATCCTCGACCGCGCCCTGGCGCGCGTCCTCTCGGCGCGCGAGCGCGTGCTCTTCGCGGTCCTCTACTGGCTGAACCCCTGGCGGGTGTACTTCTCGGGCTTCCTCTGGAACCCCAACTTCCTCTTCCTCTTCGGAGCGGTCCACCTGGCGACGGCGCTGGCGGCGCGGCGGCGGGCTTCCTTCTGGCTCTCCTTCCTGCACTTCGGGAGCCTGATGCTGGCCTTCCAAGTGCATGCCTCCTTCCTGCTCCTCGTCGTCGCTTCGGCGCTGCTCTTCCTCCGGGGCTACTTCAAGGTGAGCTGGCCGGGAGCGGTGAGCGGCGCGCTCGTCGCCAACGTGACGCTGGTGCCATGGATCGTCGCCACCCTGCGCAATCCCGCCATCAGCGCTCCCGAGCACGGCTTTCCCGGCCGCGGCCTGGTGCTGGTCTACCCCGTCCTGCGCGGCGTCCTCTACCTGCTGCGCTACGCCTCGCTGTCGATCGCCGGCAAGATGGGACCCTTCGACTTCACGATGTCCCTGGGCGTTCCGGCCGACCGCTGGCTGCGGCCGCTCCTCTTCTTCGCCGCCGAGGTGATCGGCCCGCTCACCGTCCTCCTGCCGCTCGGCGCCTGGATCTGGCTGCGGCGCCGCGTCCGCCGCCGCATGGGGAGACTCCCGCCCGAGGCCTCGGACCGCGCCTGGCTCTACGGCTACCTGTTATGGACGCTCCTCGCCGCGCTGATCGTGCTGGCGCTCTCGCCCACCACCTTCATGTACTGGCAGGGCTTCCTGCTCGTCCATGCCGCCGTCCTGCCGTCGGTCCTCTGGCTGGGAGCCCTCTCCCGCACCCGCCTGGCGCCCTGGGTCTCTCGCTTCACCTGGGCCTATGCAGCCCTCGAAGCGCTGGTGGTGCTGGGAATGGCGTTCGCGAGCCCCTACTACCGCTGCGGCGGCCGGGAGCCCTTGCGCCTGGCCCTCCGCTACGATCACGAGATGCTCCACGACCTCGGCATCGTCGAGGCCTGCCCCATGCCCCTGAACGATCCTGGCGGCTGGTGGCCCGACGTCTTACCGAAGGCGCCGAATCCGCCGCCGGACAGCCGCTAGGACTTCGAAAACACCCCGCGGTAGAGCAGACCGGCCACGACGCCG
The DNA here is from genome assembly GCA_035603315.1 of Thermoanaerobaculia bacterium. Classification (GTDB taxonomy): domain Bacteria; phylum Acidobacteriota; class Thermoanaerobaculia; order Multivoradales; family UBA5704; genus DATNKQ01. Next base: position 274 of record DATNKQ010000494.1, on the reverse strand, counting down.
CCCACGGCGGGGCCGGCGAAGTAGACCCAGAGGTCGCCGTAGTTGCCGGTCGCCACCGCTGGGCCCAGGCTGCGCGCCGGATTGAGGCTGGCGCCGGTCAGCGGGCCGCCCATGAGGATGGCGAAGACCAGCGTCAGGCCGATGGCGATGCCGGCGGGGGGGCCGGCCTTGCCGCTGATGGCGCAGTTGAGGACCGCGTTGGCCAGGAAGAAGGTGAGGATCGCTTCGACGACCAGGCCGATCAGCGGGCTGATGGTGATGGTGGCGTCGCCGA
>DATNKQ010000491.1:0-2312 GCA_035603315.1 Thermoanaerobaculia bacterium | reverse complement strand
TCTGCCGCCAGCACCTGGACGCGGCGACGGCCAAGCCGGGCGACGAGGACGCCTATTTGAAGGCGGTCTACGAGAAGAACCGCGGCAACTTCGCGGTCGCGCTCGAGATCTGCCGCCGTGGCGGGCGCGAGAAGAAGGACGAGCGCTGGGCCTACCTGGCGGCCTCCATCTACGTCCTCGAGGACCGCATGGAGGAGGGGGTGCAGGCGCTGTCCCACGCGATCGAGCTCAATCCCACGAACCGCATCCATGCCTACCACGACGCCGACTTCGCCGAGCTCCGCAAGAACCGGGACCACCGCCATCTCTTCGGCCTCACCTGAAGCTGCCGGCGGCCCCGTCCTCGTCGCCGTCGGCGGCGGCACCGGCCTCTCGGCGCTCCTCCGCGGCCTCAAGCACCACGTCGGCTCGGAGCGTCTGCGCGAGCTGACCGGGGTGGTGACGGTCACCGACGACGGCGGCTCCTCCGGCCGGCTGCGGCGCGAGTTCGGCGTCCTGCCGCCGGGCGACATCCGCAACTGCATCGTCGCCCTGGCCGACGACGAGGACCTCCTCGCCCGCCTCTTCCAGTACCGCTTCCCCAACGGCGGGGGCCTGCTTGGCCACTCGTTCGGCAACCTCTTCCTGACCGCCCTGACCGGCATCACCGGCGACTTCTACCAGGCGATCCTGACCGCCGAGTCGATCCTCTCGGTGCGCGGCAAGATCTACCCCGCGACGCTGACCGACCTCCACCTGCGCGGCCATGGAGTCTCGGGCGCCGTCTACGAGGGGGAGTCGGCGGTGGGCGGCTCGGGGGAGGAGCTGGCGCGCATCGAGCTCGACCCGGGAGCCCCGCCGGCGTTCCCGGCGGCGGCGGCGGCCCTCGGGCGCGCCGACCTCATCCTCCTGGGGCCGGGCTCGCTCTACACCTCCATCCTCCCCAACCTGCTCATCCCCGGCATCCGCCAGGCCATCGCCGAGTCGCGGCGGCGGGGCGCCCGGGTCGTCCTCCTCTTGAACCTCATGACCCAGCCCGGCGAGACCGACGGCATGATGGGTCCCGACCACCTGCGGGCCATCCAGCGCCACGCGGCGGCGGACCTCGTCGACGCCGTGCTGGTCAACGCGACGCCGATCCCGCCGGAGCTCCTCGCCCTCTACGCCGAGACCCGCTCGCAGCCGGTGGCCGCCGAGCGCGCGAGCCTAGAGGAGATGGGCGTCGAGGTCGAGACGGCCGATCTGCTCGCCGCCGGCGACCTCATCCGCCACGATCCGGAGAAGCTGGCGCGGGCTGTCCTCGGGCTCGTGGAGCGCGCGTAGGGTGCCCCTCCCCCTCCAGCCGCGGCCGCGGCCGCGGGTGGTGGTCGTGCTCGCCGCCGGCAAGGGGACGCGGATGAACTCGCCGCTCCCCAAGGTGCTCCACCGGGCGGCGGGGAGGCCGCTCCTCGAATGGGTGCTCCGCGCCGCCGTCGCCGCCGCCGTCGAGCGCATCCTGGTCGTCGTGGGGTACGGCGCCGAGGAGGTGAAGGAGACCGTCGGCCGCGCCTTCCGCGACTTAGGCAAGGGCGGCGAGATAGGCTGGGTCCTGCAGGCCGAGCAGAAGGGGACCGGGCACGCGCTGGCGCAGGCCGAGGAGCCTCTCGGCGGCGCGCCGGCGACCCTCCTGGTGCTCTCCGGCGACGTGCCTCTCGTGACCCCCGCCACCCTCGAACGGCTGGCGCGGAGCCTCGAAGGAGGGAGCTGGGGGGCGCTGGCGACGGCGGAGCCGGACGATCCCGGCGCCCTCGGCCGCGTCGTCGCCCGTCCTGGCGCCGAACGCGCGGAGGCCCTCGAGCGCATCGTCGAGGCGCGGGATGCCACGCCCGCAGAGCTTGCCATCCGGCGCATCAACGCCGGCCTCTACGCCCTCCCGGCGCCGGAGATCTTCGCCTACCTGCGGCGGCTGACGACCCACAACGCCCAGGGCGAGCTCTACCTGACCGACGCCCTCAACTTGGCGGCAGCGGAAGGCAACGAGATCCGGCTCCTCCCCCTGGCCGACCCGCGGGAGGCGCTGGGGGTCAACGATCGCGCCGAATTGGCGCAGGCCGAGGCCCGGCTGCGCGATCGCGGCGCCGCGGACGCCCGCTAGGGGGGGCCGTTCGCCGATCCGCCGGCGGCATCCCCCTTGCTTCCCGCCATTGCTTCCAGGAGACTGGGCGGGTAACTTCGTCGACGTCGACAACGAAAGGTCCTGACATCCATGTGCGGCATCGTGGGCTACGTGGGCAGCCGAGAGGTGGTGCCCCTGTTGATGGACGGCTTGAGCCGGCTGGAGTACCGCGGCTACG
>DATNKQ010000484.1:0-32269 GCA_035603315.1 Thermoanaerobaculia bacterium | reverse complement strand
CGCCGCAGCACCGCCAGCACGGAGGCGGAGGGGAGGCTGACCACCTCGTGACGGCGGACGAGCGGGACGTCCTCTGCGCCGCCGGTGGAGGGGTCGGTGGGACAGGGTAGCGCTCCGAAAGGGATGTACTGGAGCGCCCCGTCGCTCACCACCACCAGGCGGCGGTCGGCCAGCAGGCCGGCGGCTGCTGGCGGGAGGACCGTCCGCGAGAGCCCTGTCGCCGCTTGGGCCAACCCACGGTCGGCCCGCTCCACTCGCTGCCGCGCCGCCGCCGCGCTCTCTCCCGGCGGCGGCGGGTCGTTGCGAGCAGTCAAGAGGGCATAGAAGCTGCGAGCCTCCGCTTCGATGGCCGCCCGGGGCGGCAGCTCGAAGCCGTGGATGGCGTCGGCCGCCACCACCCAGAGATGGCTGTGCTCGTCTCCCAACGCGTATTCGAGGAGCAGCGTCTCGCGGTCGAGCACCCCCTGCTGGACCTGCGCGAGAGTGAGGATCTCCGGTTGGGTGAGGGCGGCGTAGCGCGGGCTGGCCGAGCGCAGCTCGGCCTCGATCCGGTCGTGCTCCTCGACGGCCGCCTCCAGGCGCCGCGCGGCCTCGGCGGCCTGCTCCGGGGACGCCGGACCGCCGAGGAGCCGCAGCCTGAAGAGGGCGCTGGCGGAGATCTCCTCCCGCGCCCGGCGCTCGCGCTCGAGGAGGGTGGGATCGGCGCCGCGCAGGAGGTCGGCGCCGGCCTCGTTGAGGATCTCGAGGAGGCTCCGCGCCCGCGCCTGCTCGCTCACCCGCAGGGCCTCCCCCAGGTATCCCTTCCCGGGCTGGGCGCGGTCGAGAGCCATCAGGACGTCGACGTAGTCCTCGTAGCAGCTCCGCCGCGAGCCGAGGAAGGAGGCGCGGAGATCGGGGCTCGCCACTTGGGCGCGCAGCGATTCGACGATGCCGGCGGCGCTGCGGACGAAAGCTAGAGCCGCGGGGAGGTCGCCTTCGGCGCGCGCCACCTGCGCGAGGTCGCGCAGGACGTCGGCCTCGCGGAGCCGGAAGCCGCGGTCGCGGCTCAAGGCCAGGGCTTGAGAGAGCTCGGCGCGGGCCGCCGCGAGCTGTCCGAGCTGGCGATACGCTCGCCCCAGGGCCTGGTGGGCGGCGGCCTCCGTTTCGCGGCGGCCGGCGGCGAGCACCAGGGCCTGTCGGCATTCCGCCAGCGCCTTCTCAGGCTCCCGCCCGGCGAGGTGGAGAAACCCCAGGTTGTCGAGGGCCGTCGCCTCCGTCCCCGGTTGGTGGGTCTCGGCGGCGCGGGCGATCGCCTGTCCGTAGGCGTCGAGCGCCTCCGGCGTCCGCTCCAGATGCTGGTAGACGAGGCCCAGGTTGTTCAGGGTGGCGGCCTCCTGCGCGCGGTCTCCCAGGCGGCGGTTCATCGCCAGCGCCTGCTCGAAGTCGTCGAGGGCGCGGTCCCAATCGCCCAGGGCCTCGTAGGCGGTCCCCAGGTCGTTCAAGGCGGTCACCTCGTCGTCGCGGTCCTTCAGCCGGCGCGCCAGGGTGAGGGCTTCGCCGTAGAGGGGGATCGCCCGCTGCGGCTCCGACAGCTCGTCGTAGGCGGCTCCCAGGTTGATCAGGGAGCTCGCCTCGACGACGCCGTCCCGGCGCTCGCGGGCGATCGCCAGCGCTTCGGTGAGGGGCGCGATGGCCGTCCTCGCCTCTCCCAGGTCCACCTCGCTGCTGCCGAGGCCGTTGAGCGCCAGCTCCTCCAGGTGGCGGGAGCCGAGCCGGCGGGCGATCGTTAACGCCTCGGTGTGGTGGTGCGCCGCCTCGTCGGTGCGGCCGAGAATGCGGTCGACCAGGCCCGCTTCGCGCAAGGTCTCGCCGAGGCTGGACGGATCGTCGAGCTGCCGCCACAGGGCGATGGCCAGATGGTGGTCGCAGCCGGCCTCGTCGTACTGCCGCAGGCGGTAGCGGGCGGTGCCGAGCTGGTAGAGCGTGTCGGCCTCGCGCCGGCGCTCCCCCAGGCGGCGCCAGAGGGGCAGCGCTCTTTCCCGCAGGGCGATCTGCCGGCGCCGGGACTCGTCGCCCGGCGTAAGCATGCCGTCGACGGCCGCCTGGCTGAGCCGCACGGCCTCGGCGCGCGCGCGGTCGTCCGCGGTCGGCTGCCGCGGCCCATCGACCTCCAGGCGGTAGCGTCCGGCGGGATCTTTGACGCCCAGCGAGCGGACCTCCAAGGTGTAGGGGCCGGGCCGCCCGGCGACCGCCGCCAGGTCCTCGGGCTCGCGCGGGAAGCGGGGGCCGTCCACGCGCGCGGCGGGTTGTCCTTCGGAGTCCAGGAGGCGCACCTCGACGTCGATCCCTTCTTCGGTGACGACGACGCGGAGGAACTGGCCGGCGTCCAGCGAGACCGGGAACCGCTGGCTCTCCCCGCCCTGGAGGCCATGGGCGAAGTGGAGACCAGGCGCCAGGCTTGGCAGGGCGTCGCCGATCGCGGCGGGAGCGAGGGACGCCGGCGCCCAAAGCAGGGAGAGAGCGAGGGCGGTGGGTGCGAGCGTGCGGAGACGGATGGCGGGACGGCGGTCCGGCGGCGGGAAGCGACCCTGGGGGCTCTTCTGGCTCATCCTTTCTTCGACTTCGCCGTCTTGACGACCTCTCGGCCCGGGCGCCGGCGCGGCGAGGCCGGTGCCCTCTTGTCTCGATTGCGCTCATTCTAACAGCGCGCTGGTGCAGAATAGGGGCTCGGGACTCCAATCGAAGACCATGATCCGGCGGATTCTGCACTGCGACATGGACTGCTTCTACGCGGCGGTGCACATGCGCGACGACCCCGCCCTGCGCGGCCTGCCGGTGGTGATCGGCGGCGTTCCCGAGCAGCGCGGGGTGGTGGCGGCGGCGAGCTACGAGGCGCGCCGCTTCGGCATCCACTCGGCGATGCCCTCCTCTCGCGCCCGCCGCCTCTGCCCCGAGGTCGTCTTCATCCCCCCCGATTTCCGCCGCTACCGCCGGGAATCGGAGCAGATCTTCGCCATCTACCGCGAGCTGACGCCGGTCGTGCAGACGGTGTCGCTCGACGAGGCCTACCTGGACCTGACCGACCGCCTGGAGCGCCTCGGCAGCGCCACCGCGGCGGCGCGCGAGATCCGCCGCCGGGTGCGCGAGGAGCGGGGCCTGACGGTGAGTGTCGGGGTGGGACCCAACCGGCTGGTGGCGAAGATCGCCTCCGACTTCGACAAGCCGGACGGCTTGACCGTCGTCCCGCCGGCGAAGGTCCAGGCGTTCCTCGACCCGCTGCCCGTGCGGCGCCTCCATGGCGTGGGGCCAGCGACGGAGAAGGCCCTAACGGAGATGGGAGCGCAGACGATCGCCGGGCTGCGGTCGCTCCCGCTCGCTGACCTGACCGCCCGTTTCGGGCGCAACGGCCGCACGCTCTTCGAGTTCGCCCGCGGGGAGGACGAGCGCCCGGTCGAGGTCCACAGCGAGCAGAAGAGCCTGAGCGTCGAGAGCACCTACGCCGTCGACCTCGGGGCCCTCACCGCGATGGAGGGGGAGATCGAGCGCATGGCGGGGCAGGTGGCGGCGGCGCTGGCGCGCGGCCGCTTCGCCGGCTGCACCATCACCGTCAAGGTGCGTTACGCCGACTTCCAGACCGTCACCCGCTCGCGCACCCTGCCTTTCCCGGTGGCCGACGCCGGCTCCATCTTCAGCCATGCCCGGGACCTGCTGCGGCGCACCGAGGCGCCGCAGCGGCCGGTGCGCCTCCTCGGCGTGACCGCCTCGAACCTGGTGCGCGGGCGGCTGGCGCAGCTCCCACTCTTCGACCGACAGGAGGCACCGCCGTGACCAAGCCCTCGCCCGCCTTCCTCCGGCTGATCGTGTTCGCCGGCGGCCTGATCTCCGTGCTCCTCGTGCTCATGGCTTTCCGCGAGATCTTCCTGCCCCTGCTCCTGGGCCTCGGCTTCGCCTACGTCTTCGATCCCGCGGTCGGTTGGTTCGAGTGCCGAGGCCGCTCGCGCCTCTTCGGGGTCGTCGCCATCTTCCTGCTCGCGGCCATGGCGCTCGCCGGCTTCCTCCTCTACCTGGTGCCGGCGATGTCGGAGCAGATGCGGCACCTCAGCGAGCGCCTCCCCGGTTACGCCGCGCGCCTGCGCGCCAGCTTCCTGCCCTGGTTCCAGGGGATCGAGCGGCGCTTCCCCGAGCCGGTGGCGATGGTCCGCTCGCGGGCGACCGAGGCGGTGCCGCGGGTGGCGACGGCGGTCTCGGCCTGGATCGCCGGCCTCCTGGGGAGCCTGGTGCGCCTGCTCCTCCTCGTCCTCGATCTCATCTTCGTGCCGGTCTTCGCCTTCTACCTGCTGGTCGATTTCCCGGCGCTCAAGGTGCGGATGCTCCAGCTGGTGCCGGTCCCCTACCGCGCCGTTACTCTGGAGCGCGCCCGTGAGGTGGATGCTGCCGTCTACGGCTTCCTGCGCGGCCAGCTCACCGTCGCTGCCATCCTGGCGGTCCTCAACTCGATCGGCCTGGTGGCGCTCGGGGTGCCGCTCGGTCTCGTCATCGGCATCACCGCCGGCCTCGCCAACGTCATCCCCTACATGTCGCTTGCCGTCGGCCTGCTGCCGGCCGCGCTCCTCTGCTGGGCGGAGTACCAGAGCGAGGCCCGCGTGCTCGGGGTCGTCGCCCTCTTCGCCGGCACCCAGCTCCTCGAGGGCGCCTTCCTCTCCCCCCGCATCCTCGGCAAGAGCGTCGACCTCCATCCGGTCTGGGTGCTCCTCTCGATCATCGTCGGCGGCAGCTTCTTCGGCTTCTTCGGCATGCTGCTCGCCGTCCCCACCGCCGCCGCCATCCAGGTTTTCGCCCGCCATTGGACGGAGAGCTACTTCCACTCCCGCCTCTACCAGGGAGACCTCCCGGAGGAGGCCGCGACACTCGCCGTCGTCGAGCCGTCCTGAGATCGCTTCTGGCACACTGCTTGCTCTGTGCGTCGGTCAACCTCGGCGCGGCTGCAGAGCGCCGGCCTACGAAGGAGGAATGCCATGCTGAGATGGGCCGTGATCTTCCTCGCCGTCGCCCTCGTCGCAGCGGTTCTGGGTTTCGGCGGGATCGCGAGCGGCGCGGCCGAGATCGCCAGGGTCCTGTTCTTCCTCTTCCTGGTGGTTTTCGTGGTCTCCCTTATCATGGGTCTCGTCCGGCGGGCCTGACTCTTCCCCGGGGAAAGCGGCGCGCGCCGGCAAGGAGCCGTTCATGGCGATCGAACCCCTGCGCGAGCCGCCTCCCGAGGAGGAGCTCCCCCGGCCGACCCTCCTGAAGCTGCGGGAGGCTCTGCGCGGCCCGTTCGGCATCCGCAACATCTCGCTCTCCGGCCTCTTCATCCTGGCCGGCTTCTACACTCTCTACTTCGCGCGCTCGTTCCTGCTGCCGATCGTCCTCGCGATCCTCTTCAGCTTGGTCCTCTCGCCCGTCGTGCGCGGCTTGAAGCGCCTCCACATCCCGGAGCCGCTGGGCGCCGGGTTGGTGCTGGCGATCCTTCTGGGCGCTCTCGTCGGCGGCGTCTACCAGCTCGCCGGCCCCGCCTACGACTGGATGGCGAAGGCGCCGCAAAGCCTGCGCAAGGTCGAGGCGCGGCTGCGCGAGTTCAAACGGCCGGTGCAGACCTTGGGCCGGGCCACCGAGCAGGTCGAGAAGATCGCCCAGGTCGGCTCCAATCCCGCGCCGGGCCAGGCGGTGGCCGTCAACGCCCCCTCGCTCGGCGCCCGCATCTTCAGCCAGACGACCGAGCTCCTGGCGGACGCGGCCATGATGTTCATCCTGCTCTTCTTCCTCCTCGCCTCGGGCGACCTCTTCCTGCGCAAGCTCATCAAGGTCCTGCCGAGCCTCGAGGACAAGCGACGGGCGGTCGACATCGCCCGCCAGATCGAAAGCGAGATCTCCACCTACCTGTCGACGATCGCCATGATCAACGTCGGGCTGGGGCTGGCGGCGGCGGCGGCAATGTACTTCATCGGGCTGCCCAACCCGCTGCTCTGGGGCGCCCTGGTGACGCTCGTCAACTTCGTCCCCTACCTCGGCCCTCTGACCTGCTACGGGGTGTTCGCGATCGTCGGCTTCCTGACCTTCCCCGACCTCCTCCACGCCCTCCTGCCGGTCGGCGCCTTCCTCGTCCTCAACGTCCTCGAGGCTTACATCGTCAGCCCGCTCGTCCTCGGCCGGCGCCTGACCCTGAACCCGGTGGTGCTCTTTCTCGGCCTGACCTTCTGGGGTTGGCTGTGGGGGATCGTGGGGGCGATCCTGGCGGTGCCGATCATGGTGGTCTTCAAGATCTTCTGCGACCACATCGAGCCGCTGGCCCCCGTCGGCGAGTTCCTGGGCGACTAAGCTTCGGCAGCCTACTCCTCACCCTTCCAGCGCTCGATCTCCCGCCGCGCTTTCTTGGTGGGGCGTCCGGCCCCCGGCTCCCGCTGCACCGGCGGCCGGCGCAGGAGACGAGCGAAGGGGTCCGCCTGTGGGCGCGCCGGGCTCTGGTCCTCGTAGAGGCCGGCCGCCTCCGCCTTGGCGACCGGCCGGTCGCGCAGCTCCCGGACGATGAGGACCCGATCCCAATCGCCCTGCGTCACCTCGATCCGGTCGCCCACGGCGAGGTTGCGATGCGGCTTCGCGGAGCTGCCGTTGACCCGCACCCGCCCGAGGTCGCAGGCATGGGTCGCCTGCGTGCGGGTCTTGAACATCCTCGCCACCTGCAGCCACTTGTCGAGCCGTACCCCCATGGTTTCAGTCTACGGCATCACCTGCGGAGCGAGCGCACCAGGAGGGAGGCCCGTTCGAGCCCCGCCCAGACCTCGCCCGGCCGGGGCGGTCTCTCGATCAGCGGCCGGTAGTCGGCGAGCCGCTGCGGCCAGGGATAGGGGGCGGGAGCGGGGACGAGACCCGCGACGGCGGCGAAAAAGAGGAGGTAGCCGAAGGCGGCAGCCACGCAGCAGGCAAGGAGCGCCGGCCGCCGGAGCCTGCCGCCCGGCCCGGCAAGGAGCCAGGCGAAGCCGAGCGCGGCGGAGGGGAGGGCATCGATGAGGAAACGCTGCCCGAAACCGCCAGCGTTCGCCCACTCCGACCACCAGCCGTGCAGAAGGGCCACCCCGACGAACCAGAGGAGCGCGATCGTTCCTATCCCTACCTGCGATGGTGAGCGCGGTGCGCCCTTCGTTCGGGCCTCGGTCCAAGCGCAGCCGGCGAGCCCGGCCGCCGCCAGCAGCAGGGCCGGGTGGAAGAGGAAGAGGCCGTGGCGGGGCGAGAGGAGGACGTTCCAGGGCGAGGCGGCGGTGACGTGGAAGGCGCCCCCGTATCCCGGCGGCCCCCAGGTGCCGGAGCTCGCCCGCCAGTAGAAGGGAAGGAGGAGGAGAGGCAGCGCAAAGGCGGCCAGGGCGGCCGTTACGCGGAGGGTTCCGGCGGCCTGCCGGCGTTCCCCGCCCGACGCCGAGGCCAGGCCGAGGAGCGCGGCGGGCAGGAGGGCGACGGCGCCGAAGCGCACGAGGGTCGCCAGTCCGGCGACGAGCCCCACCGCCACGGCGAGCCGGAGACTCCCCGTCTCGCGCTGGCGGACGAGGAGGAGGAGCAGCAGGCTCGCCAGCGCGAAGGCGGGGGCATGGGTCATCGCCACCAGGGAGTAGAAGAGGAGCGGCCCGCCGAAGAAGGCGAGAGCGGTGGCGGCCGCCGAGATCTTCTCTCCGAAACCTAGGCGCCGCAGAGCGAGGGCGAGCCAGAGGAGGCCCAAGAGGGTCGCGGCATTGCGGGCCAGGACGATCGCCGCGGCGGAGAGGAAGACGCGGCGCGGCACCCGTCCGGCCGGGGGGAGCTCGGCGCCGTTCCCATGCCAGCGGGTGGGGAGGATGGCGTCGGCCGCCCGGCCGGCGAGGAAGGGAGGGAGGTCGAGGATGAGGATACCCGGCGGGTATTGCATAACGAGGTGCCCCGACGGGCTGCGGACGAGGCCGTTCATCACCCCGCGCTGGTTGTTCTCGAGCCAGAGATCGCCGTCGTCGACGATCGACTCGAGGGCGGCGAAGCTGGCCCAGCCGTCGCCCCCCAGGCCGCGGTCGAAGACCAGCATATGGAGGGCCGCAAGCAACAGGACGGCCGCCATGGGCCACGTGGGACGGTGAGCGCGGGGGGAGGGAATCATCGCGTCGTTGAGCGCAGGATCGGGGCAGGGGAAGCGCGGCGTGGAGATTATGCCACCCCGTCCACGGGCCTCCGGGGCGCGAGATTGCCGGCGGCGGCCGGCGGCCGCTAAGCTCCTCCCGTGCGCGTGCCCCCGGAGGAGTTCGCGGCTCTCGTCGAGCAGGCCCTGGACGGGCTGCCGGAGGAGTTCGCCGACCTGCTGGAAAACGTCGCCGTCGTCGTCGAGGAGGAGCCCGCCCTCGAAGATCTGGAGGACCTCGGGCTCGATCCCGAGGAGGACGAGCTCTTCGGCCTCTACCAGGGGGTGCCGTTGGCGGAGCGCGACTCGCACTACCTGGCCCTCCCCGACCGGGTGGCCATCTACCGCGGCCCCATCCTCCGCCACTGCGAGAACCGCCGGCAGGTCATCCGCGAGGTCCGCGACACGGTGATCCACGAGCTCGGCCACCACTTCGGGCTGGACGAAGAGGACATGCCCTACTGAGCGGTCCAGAGCCCCCCGCCGCGCCGGCCGTAGAATCCCCCCGTGAAGCGCTCTCAGCGGCGGCTCGCGCTCCTCGTCCTGGGGATCCCCCTCCTGGTGATCTCGGCGGCGCTCCTCTACATGGCGGGGATGGCGCTCCTCGAAGGGCGGCCGCGAGGGTTCTGGGACAGCGTCGAGTGGGCGGGGGAGACGCTCACCACCACCGGCTACGGCGCCGACGCCCGCTGGAGCCACCCGGCGATGGTGCTCTACGTCGTCGCCGTGCAGTTCGCCGGCATCTTCCTCCTCCTGCTCGTCGTCCCCATCTACCTCCTCCCCTTCCTCGAGGAGCGCTTCGAGACCCGCCTGCCGCAGCGGGCGGAGGCCGGCCTGGCGGGGCACGTGCTCATCTACCGTTACGGGCCGGCGGTCGAGACCCTCCTGGCCGAGCTCGCCGCGGCCCGCGTGCCCACCCTCGTCCTGGAGGAGGACGAGCCGGCGGCGCGGCGGCTGTTCGAGGCCGGGCAGCGGGTCGTCCATCGCGCCATGGATGACGCCGCGCTCCAGGCGGCGCGCCTGCCGGCGGCGCGCGCCCTCATCGCCAACGGCGGCGACGACGCCAACGCCGCCCTCCTCCTGGCGGCGCGGCAGTCGGGGTTCGCCGGCACCGTCCTCGCCCTGGTCGAGGAGCCGTTCTATCGCCAGCCCATGATCTATGCCGGGGCGAGCGCGGTCTTCACCCCGCGCCACATCCTGGGGGCGGCCCTGGCCGCCCGCGCCAGCCCCCGCATCAGCCCGCGCCTCGCCGAGGTGCAGCAGCTCGGGAGCAACATCGAGGTGGCCGAGGTGCGGATCGAGCCGGGAAGCGCGCTCGCCGGCCGCACCCTGGGCGAGTCCGGGATCGGCGCCCGGACCGGCGCCACGGTGATCGGCGAATGGGTGGGCGGCGACCTGCGCACCCGTTTGGAGCCGGGGATGCGCCTCCAGCCGGAGAGCGTCCTCATCGTGGTGGGGAGCGGCGACAGCGTGCAGCGGGTTACCGACCTGGCGCGCGGCGCCGCCGCGCCTGCCCGCCAGGGCCCGTTCGTCGTCGGCGGCTTCGGCGAGGTGGGCCGCAAGGTGGTCGAGCTGCTGGCCGCGGTGGGCGAGCGGGTGCTGGTCATCGACCGCCGGCCGGGCGAAGGCGTCGACCTGGTGGGAGACGTCCTCGATCCTCGCCTGCTCGAGGCGGCCGGGGTGGCGACGGCCAAGGCGGTGATCCTCGCCCTCGACACCGACAGCGCCACCCTCTTCGCCACCGTCATCCTCAAAGAGTCGGCGCCCCTGGTGCCGGTGATCGCCCGCGTCAATCAGGCGGCCAACGTCGAGCGCATCCACCGCGCCGGCGCCTCGTTCGCGTTGTCGATCAGCCAGGTCTCCGGCCAGATGCTTGCCCGCAAGCTCCTGGGCGAGGAGGCGGTTTCGGTCGATCCGCAGCTCAAGATCCTCAAGATCCCGGCCCGGGCGCTCGCCGGCCGCCATCCCGCGGACCTGGGCGTCCGCGAGCGCACCGGCTGCTCGATCGTGGCCGTGGAACGCGGCGAGGAGGTGCTGGTCGACCTCGGCCCCGACTTCCGCTTCGGCGGCGGCGACACCGTCTACGTCTGCGGCAGCGCCGGCGCCGTGCGAAGGTTCGCGGCGGCGTTCGGGTAGATCGGTTGGGAGGGGGGTTGCGCGCTGGCTTCGCGTCAGGAGGAGCCGCGGAGCTTCTCGACCTTCTTGTCGCGCTCGGCTTCGATGCGCCGTCGCTCGAGGAGGTAGGTCTCCTCCTCCTCCTTGCGCTGGGCCGGGTCGTAAATCCCCTTCAGCCGGTCGCGATGGAGGATCTCGATCTCGGCGAGCTTCGCCTCCGCCTGCCGCCGGGCCTCGGCCACCTTCTCGCGGACCTCGTCGGACAGCGACTCGGGGCGTTGGATCCCCTGGCGTTCCATGCGCTCGAGGGCGAGCTCGTACGCCGACTTCATCCCCGCCGCCTTGTCCTTGTCCGCCATGCCCGGCAGCATACCATCGGGCTTGGCAGCGGATCAGTCGCTCGGCTCTGGCAGTGGGAGGGGTTGAGCCGCTCGCAGCAATGCGCACAGCCATTCCGCTTGCGGCAGGCCCGAGTCGAGAAGCGCCGCCGCCTCGCGCTCGACGTCGTACTCGACGCGCTGAACGGTGACCTCGAGGTCGTCGATGAGGAGATACGACGCTCGCGGGTCGGAATCGTGCGAGAGGCTCACGCTGCCGGTGTTGGCGACGATTTGCGAGCCGACCTTCCGGACGAAGGGCCGGTGGATATGACCGTAGGCGACGACGGGCGCCGCCAGCGAGCGGTAGGCCGCGCCGAGCTCCGCATCGCTGGCTTCGAACGATGGCGCCACCCAAAGATCGCCGGGGCTCGCGTGGACGAGAGCGACCGGATGGCGGCGGACCTCGCGGGGGATGCTTTGCAGCCAGTTGATCCGCTCCTCGCCCAGCCACTCGCGAGTGCGGGCCGCAATCTCCTGGACGACTCGCCAGAGCCCTTGCTGTTGAGGGTGCTTTCGCGCGAGATCCGACAGGCGCTCGGGGGCCCACAGCATCTCATCGGTGTTGCCGCAAACTCCCGCCCAGCCGAGCTCCCGAATGCGATCGACGACTTCGGCAGGGCGCGCCCCGCTCGCCGCGAGGTCGCCACCCTGGAGAATGAGGTCGGGGGCCCGGCGCCGAAGATCGGCTACGACCGCTTCCAAGGCCGTGAGATTCCCGTGAATATCGGAGACGATGGCGATTCGCATCTGCCCGCTCGTCCGGCGCGGCGCGCCGGCGCTCGGTAAGCGTAGCAGGATCGTCTTGACAGGCTTCGGTCGCCCTGCTGTAATCGACCGGCCAAAGGGTCCCGACGATGAACGCACCGCACCGCCGCCGCTTCGATTCCCTGAGCTGGCAGTGGTGCGCTCACCTTCAGGCGATCTAGGCCGGGCGGCGTCCCGGCCGCGACCCGGGACGAGCTATCCGCCAGCACCGTGAGCCAGCTCCTTCCGGGTCCGGAAGGAGCTTTTGCTTTTGAGCGAAGCCAGGAAGGCGACCCTGGTCGCCACCCTCACCACGGCTCCCTCCGCGGCCGGCCTCGGACCGCTGACGGGAGCGGACTGGCTGGAGGTGCGCGCCGACCTGACGGGGGACCTCGATCCCGCGCCGCTCCGCGCCCGCTTCCCGGGCAAGCTCCTCTACACCCTGCGCAGCCGGGGCGAGGGGGGTGCCTTCGAGAGCTCGGCCGATCGCCGGCGCCGGCGGCTCCTCGAGGCCGCCTCCCGCTACGACCTCGTCGACCTCGAAAGCGAGCGGGACCTCGCCCCCGAGCTGCTCCAGGCGGTGGCGCCGGAGCGCCGCATCGTCTCCTGGCACGGCGCGGCGCCGGGGCTAGCGGGCCTGCAGTCGCGCTTCAACCGCATGCTGGCGGCCGAGGCCTTGCTCTACAAGCTGGTTCCCGCCGCAGTGCAGCCGGGCGAGGAGCTCGCCCCTCTCCTGCTGCTCCAGGCGCTCCAGCGGGCCGACGTCGCCGCCTTCGCCTCCGGCCTTTCCGGCGCCTGGACCCGCCTCATCGCTCCGCGCCTGGGGGCGCCCGTCGTCTACGGCGCCGTGGGCCGGGTGGCTGGGGCGCCGGGGCAGATTTCGCTCCGCCGACTGCAGCGCGACTACGGCCTCCCCGACCTGCCGCCGGTCGAGAAGCTCTTCGGCATCGTCGGCAACCCGGTCGCGCACTCGCTGTCGCCGCGCCTCCACAACGGCGCCTACCGGGCGCTCGGCATACCCGCCCTCTACCTCCCCTTCCACACCGCCGCCTTCGGCGATTTCTGGCTGGAGGTGGTCGAGGGGGGCGTGCTAGAGGCGCTCGGGATGCCGATCCGCGGTCTTTCGGTGACGGCGCCCTGGAAGGCTGCGGCGCTGGCCGTGGCCGGCGCCGAGAGCCCGCTCGCCGGTCGCATAGGCGCCGCCAACACCCTGGTCTGGAACGCCGGCGTGTGGGAGGCCGAATCGACCGATCCCGAAGGGGTGGTGCTGCCGCTGGCGGAGCGCGGCATCGACCCGCGGGGCAAGCGCGCGCTGGTGGTCGGCGCCGGCGGCGCCGGGCGCTCGGCGGCGGTCGGCCTGGCGACCAGCGGCGCGCGGGTGACCCTGGCCAACCGCAGCGCGGAAGCCGGCGAGCGCGCCGCCGCCGATCTCCACCTGCCCTTCCTGCCGCTCGCCGACGTCGACCCCGCCGGCTTCGAGCTGCTGGTCAACGCCACCCCCCTGGGGCGCGAGCCCGACGACCCGCTTCCCTTCGCCGTCGACTGCCTGGCGCCCGGGGCGGTGGTCATCGACCTCGTGTATCCGCTGGACGGCGGGGTGGACGACGCCGGCGGCGAGGCGGAGCTCCCGCCGCCGACCCGGCTCCTCGCGGCGGCGGCGGCGCAAGGCGCGGTTGCGATCGACGGCCGCGAGGTGCTCCTCGACCAGGCGCTGGGCCAGTTCCGCCGCATGACGGGGCGCGAGATGCCGCGCGATCTCGCCCGCGAGCTCCTCGGTCTGCCGGCGCCGGCCGCAAGGATGGCGCCGGCGAGATGACCGCTCCGACTCCCCGCCGCGCGGTGCCTCACATCCGCGAGTTCCTGGCCGACAGCCTGACTCCGCTCGGCGTCTATCGGCGGCTGGCGAGCGTCTCGCCGACCCGCTTCCTCTTGGAGAGCGTGGCAGGAGGCGAGCGGGTCTCGCGCTTCAGCTTCCTGGGCGCCGGCCCGCGGGAGATCTACCGCCTCTACGAGGACCACCTGGAGGTCGAGCGCGACGGGCGGCGCAAGCGGCTGCCGGGGCCGGCGCTCGACGCCCTGCGGCGGGTGATCGGCGCCGTCGTGGCCGAGCCCGGTCCCATTCCCTTCACCGGCGGCCTCGTCGGCTACTTCGGCTACGACCTGGCGCGTCTGGTGGAACACCTTCCCTCGCGGCCTCCCGACCCCTTCGGCCTGCCGATCGCCCTCCTCGCCCGCTTCGACACCCTGGTGATCTTCGACCATGCCCGCCAGCGGGTGCTGGCCGTCGCCAACGAGATCGAGGGAGACGTCGTCGCCGCCGCCGCCGAGCGCGAGCTGGCGCGGCTGTCGCGCCTGCTCACGGAGGGAGAGCCGGGCGGCGCGGTGGCGATGCCGGCGGGACCCGCGCGGGCGCTGCCGGCGCCGCCGCCCAGCCTCGACGGGCCGGCTTTCCGGCGGGCCGTGCTGACGGCCAAGGAGCACATCGCCGCCGGCGACATTTTTCAGGTCGTGCTCGCCCGGCGGTGGAAGGTGCCCCAGCGGGTGGAGCCGCTGGCGCTCTACCGGGCGCTCCGCATGGTCAACCCCAGCCCTTACATGGTCCTCCTCGAGGCGCCCGAGGCGGCCCTGGTGGGGGCATCGCCCGAGATGCTGGTGCGCAAGACCGGCCGCCGGCTGGAGACTCGCCCGATCGCCGGCACCCGGCCGCGCGGCGCCGACGACGAGGGGGACGGCCTGCTCGCCGCCGACCTGCTCGCCGATCCCAAGGAGCGGGCCGAGCACGTCATGCTCGTCGACCTGGGGAGGAACGACCTCGGCAAGGTGGCAGTCGCCGGCAGCGTTCGCGTGCCGACCTTCCTCCAGGTGGAGCGCTACAGCCACGTCATGCACCTGGTATCGAGCGTCGAGGCGGAGCTCGATGGAGGCGACGCCCTGGACGCTCTCCTCGCCTGCTTCCCCGCCGGCACGGTCTCCGGCGCGCCCAAGATCCGCGCCATGGAGATCATCGACGCCCTGGAGCCGGAGGCGCGAGGACCCTATGCCGGCGCCGTGGGATACCTCTCCTACTCGGGCGACATCGACACCTGCATCACCATCCGCACGCTGGTCGTTCGGGGCGGCGAGACCTCGGTGACCGCCGGCGCCGGCATCGTCGCCGACTCCGATCCCGCCGCCGAGGAGCGGGAGACCGAGAATAAGGCGGCGGCACTCCTGGCCGCGGTGGCGCTCGCCGAGCGGCTGGAGGGGCGGCGCCCGCGGAGGAGCGGAGCGGGGCAGAAGCCAGCCGGCGGCGGCGAGGAGGAATCGTCGTGATCCTGATGATCGACAACTACGACTCGTTCACCTGGAACCTGGTGCAGATGCTGGCGGCGGCGGGGACGCAGGTCGAGGTGGTCCGCAACGACGCAGCTTCGCCGTCCGCCCTACTGGCACGGCAGCCCGCCGGCATCGTCCTCTCGCCGGGCCCCGGACGCCCCGAGGCGGCGGGGGTGTGCGTCGAGCTCATCCAGCGCCGCGCCGCGGTGCCGCTCCTCGGCGTCTGCCTCGGTCATCAGGCCCTGGGGGTGGCCTTCGGGGCGGTGGTCGAGCGGGCGCCCCGCCTGATGCACGGCAAGACCTCGCCCATCCGGCATGGCGGCGCTGGCCTCTTCTCCGGCCTTCCCGATCCTTTCGAGGCCACCCGCTACCACAGCCTGGCGGTGCGCGAGGAAACGCTTCCCGCCGAGCTCGAGCCGCTCGCCTGGAGCGACGACGACGGGACGCTCATGGGCCTCCGCCACCGCCAGCTCCCCTACTGGGGAGTGCAGTTCCATCCCGAGTCGGTGCTCACCGACGCCGGGCCGCGTCTCCTCGGCAACTTCCTCGACCTCTGCGCCCGCTCCGGCGCCGCGAGGCGAGAGGAGACGGCGGCGCCCGTCGCTCGACCGGTGCGGGCCGCCAAGGCCGCGCGGTCATGACGGCGGGGACGATCGACGCCCGCCAGGCGCTCTCCCGCCTGACCGCCGGCCAGGACCTCTCCCGCCAGGAGACCGAGGAGCTCTTCGGCCGGCTGATGGACGGCGAGCTGAGCGAGCCGCTCAAGGCCGCGCTCCTGGTGGCGCTGCGCATGAAGGGGGAGGCGGCCGCGGAGATCTGCGGCGCCGCCGTCGCCATGCGCCGGCGGGTCGTGCCCATCCCCCACTCCCGTCCCCGCGTCCTCGACACCTGCGGCACCGGCGGCGACGGGTGCGGCACCTTCAACATCTCGACCGCGGCGGCCCTCGTCGCCGCGGCGGCAGGGCTCGCCGTCGCCAAGCACGGCAACCGCTCGGTCTCCAGCCGCTCGGGGAGCGCCGACGTGCTGGCGGCCCTGGGGGTGAAGATCGAGACCGACGCGGCGACCGCCGGCCGCGCCCTCGACGGCATCGGCATCGCCTTCCTCTTCGCGCCCCTCCTCCATCCGGCGATGCGGGAGGTGATGCCGGTGCGCCGCGAGCTCGGGGTGCGCACCATCTTCAACCTGCTGGGGCCGCTGACCAATCCCGCCGGCGCCAGCCGCCAGCTCCTGGGGGTGTACGCGCCGGATCTGGTGCCGCTGGTGGCCCGCGTGCTGGCCGACCTCGGGACCGAGCACGCCATGGTGGTCCACGGTGCCGACGGGCTGGACGAGATCACCACCACCGGTCCGACCCGGGTCAGCGAGGTGCTGGACGGCGAGGTCCGCAGCTACACCCTGGAGCCGGAGAGCTTCGGCTTCGCCCGAGCCACCCTGAGCGACCTGGCCGGCGGCGGGCCGGAGGAGAACGCCGCGGCGATGCGCCGGGTGCTCGCCGGCGAGCGCGGCCCGCTGGCGGACGTCACCGCCTTCAACGCCGGAGCCGCCCTCTACGTGGGGGGCCTGGAGCCGGGGCTGGCGGAAGGCGTCGAGCGGGCCCGCGAGGTGCTGGCCGCGGGGGCCGCGGCGGCCAAGCTCGAAGAGCTGCGGAGCTTCTCTCCGTGATCGGAAGCGGCGCGACCGACATCCTGCGGCGCATCGCCGAGAGGCGGCGCGAGCGGATAACGGGCGATGGCCTGGCGGTATCAACGGCCCTGGCGGCCGGCGAGCCCTTGTCCGCGGCGGACAACGCATTCCTCGCCGCCCTCGAGCGGCGGCGAGGCCGGGCGGTCATCGCCGAGGTCAAGATGGGCTCGCCGCGGCTGGGCTCGCTCGCCGGGAGGGTGGATCCGATCAAGCAGGCGGAGCAGTACGCGGCGAACGGCGCGGCGGCCCTGTCGGTCGTCGTCGAGCCCGATTTCTTCCACGGCGGCTATGAGCTGCTCGCCGCCTGCCGGCGGGCCTCCGGCCTGCCGGCGATCGCCAAGGACTTCGTCGTCGACCCGGTGCAGCTGCGGTGGGCGCGGGAGGCGGGGGCGGACGCCGTGCTGCTGATCGCCGCGCTCTTCGACGCGGCCGAGATGGCGCGCTACGCGGGCCTCGCCCGCGGGCTCGGCCTCGTCCCCCTGATCGAGGTCCACGGCCGGGACGACCTCGCGAAGCTCGCCGGCGGGACCTGGGAGCTCGTGGGGGTCAACAACCGGGATCTTCGCACCTTCGAGGTGGATCTCGGGCACTCGATCGCCCTCCTGTCCGAGCTGCCGCCCGCAGCTCTCAAGGTCGCCGAGAGCGGCATCGACGGCCGCGCCGCCGTCGACCGGCTGCGGGAGGGCGGTTTCGACGCCTTCTTGGTCGGCGAGTCGCTGCTGCTCGCCGCCGACCCCGGGGCCAAGCTCCAGGAGCTGGCGGGATGACGGGGGTCAAGATCTGCGGCGTCACCCGCCCCGCGGACGCTCTCCTGGCCATCGAGCTCGGCGCCTCCTACCTGGGATTGAACTTCTATCCCCGGAGCCCGCGTTGCGTCGCCCTCGGCCAGGCGCGCGAGATCGCGGCGGCCGCCGCCGGCAAGGTCCCTCTGGTGGGAGTCTTCGTGGACCGCCCGCCGGCCGAGGTCGAGGAGGTGGCGGCGGAGGTGGGGCTCGATCTCCTGCAGTTCAGCGGCGACGAGGGGCCGGCCGAGGTCGGCCCCTTCGCGGCGCGGGCGATCAAGGCCTTCCGCACCGGCGGGGATCCGGGCCCGGAGGCCCTGGCGCCCTACTCGCGGGCCTGGGCGCTGCTCTTCGACGTCCGCCATGGATCGCTCTACGGCGGCACCGGGGTTTCTTGGCCCTACGGGTCGGTGGCGGCGATCTGCGCCGCGCGGCGGGTCTTCCTCGCCGGCGGCGTCAACCCCGGCAACGTCCGCCGGGCGATGGAGGAAAGCGGAGCGCACGCGCTTGACGTATGCTCGAGCGTGGAGTCGTCTCCCGGCATCAAGGACCGCGAGCTCCTGGAACGGCTTTTCGCGGAGGTGAGGAATGGCCAAGGCACGCCCCCGTCCTGACCCGGCGGGCTATTTCGGTCTCTACGGCGGTCGCTTCGTTCCCGAGACCCTGATGGCGCCGCTCGCCGAGCTCTCCCGCGCCTATGACAAGGCGCGCCGCCAGCGCGGCTTCCGGCGCCGGCTGGAAGGGGTGCTGCGCGACTTCGCCGGCCGCCCGACACCGCTTTTCTTCGCCGCCCGCCTGAGCGCCGAGCTCGGCGGCGCCCGCATCTACCTCAAGCGCGAGGACCTGCTGCACACCGGCGCTCACAAGATCAACAACGCCGTCGGCCAGTGCCTGCTGGCGGAGGCCATGGGGAAGCGGCGGGTGATCGCCGAGACCGGAGCCGGCCAGCACGGGGTGGCGACCGCCACCGCCGCCGCTTCGCTCGGCCTCTCCTGCACCGTCTACATGGGCAGCGAGGACATGCGGCGCCAGCGCCTGAACGTCGACCGCATGCGCCTGCTCGGCGCGGAGGTGGTGGCGGTCGACGCCGGCAGCTGCACCTTGAAGGACGCCATCAACGAGGCGCTGCGCGACTGGGTCACCAACGTCCGCACCACCCACTACGTGCTGGGCTCGGTGCTCGGTCCCGATCCCTACCCCCGCATGGTGCGCGACTTCCACCGCGTCATCGGCGACGAGGCCAAGCTGCAGCTGCGCCGGCAGGCCAAGGTCGACGCCCCCGACCTCGCGGTCGCCTGCGTCGGCGGCGGCAGCAACTCGATCGGCCTCTTCACCGCCTTCCTGGGCGACTCCCGGGTGCGCTTGATCGGCGTCGAGGCAGGCGGGCGGGGGACGGCGCTCGGGGCGCACGCCGCCCGCTTCGCCGGCGGCTCGCTGGGGGTCCTCCACGGCACCCGCACGATGGTGCTGCAGGACATCGAGGGGCAGATCGCCGCCACCCATTCGATCTCCGCCGGCCTCGATTACCCGGCCATCGGCCCCGAGCACGTGCTTCTCCACGACGAAGGCCGGGTCGAGTACTCCTCCGCCACCGACGCCGAGGCGATCGCCGCCTTCCACCTGCTCGCGCGCATCGAGGGGATCCTGCCCGCCCTGGAAAGCGCCCACGCCATCGCCGAGGTGGTCAAGCGCGCCCCCCGGCTGTCGCGCAAGCGGATCGTCCTCGTCAACCTCTCCGGCCGCGGCGACAAGGACGTCGAGTCGGTTCTCGCCTACGACCAGGCCGCCACGGGCGGCGGGCAAGCCGCTCGCGACGAGAGCCCGGCCGCCGTCCTGCGGCTCTCGCAGGGAGGGAGGCGATGAGCGCCATCGACGAGGTCTTCCTTCGCTGCGGCGAGGAGGGGAGGACGGCTTTCATCCCCTTCCTCATGGCCGGCGACCCCAGCCTCGACGCCACCGCCGACCTCGTCGAGGCGCTCGCCGCCGGCGGCGCCGACGTCATCGAGCTGGGAGTGCCGTTCTCCGATCCGATCGCCGACGGGCCGGTCAACCAGCGCGCCGCCACCCGCGCTCTGGCGGCGGGCACCAAGCTCTCGGGCATCCTGCAGCTGGTCGCCCGCCACCGCGACCGCCTGGGGGTGCCGATCGTGCTCTTCACCTACTTCAACCCCCTCCTCGCCCGCGGCGTGGAGCGTTTCGCCGAGCAGGCCGCCGCCTCCGGCGTCGACGGAGTCCTCTGCGTCGACCTGCCGCCGGAGGAGGGGGAGCGGTGCCTCGTCCCGGCCCTCCGCCGCCAGGGCGTCGACGCCATCTATCTCCTGGCCCCCACCAGCACCCGCGAGCGGATCAACCGGGTGGCCGCGGCCGCCAGCGGTTTCGTCTACTACGTCTCGCGCACCGGCGTCACCGGCGAGCGAGACGAGCTGCCGGCGGAGCTCGCCCGCGAGATCAAGCGGCTGCGTCGCCGGCTCGACCTGCCGCTGGCGGTCGGCTTCGGCATCTCGTCGCCGGCCCAGGTGGCGGCGGTGGGAGAGATGGCCGACGCCGTCGTCGTCGGCAGCGCGCTCGTCCGCCTGGTCGAGGAGCACGGAGGCAAGCCCGACCTCGCGGCGGCAGTGGAGGAACGGGTGCGCGAGCTGGCGGCGCCGCTGCGCCGGCGGGCCGAGCGGCGGCGGGCCTAGTGACGGGACGCTAAAGGCTTGGCCTGGGACTCCATCCTCGTCCAGGCCCTGGTGGCCGCCGTGCTCACCATGCTGGCGACCGGCCTGGGCGCCCTGCCGGTGCTCTTCACCGCGCGGTTGCCGGCTTCCGTGATCGGCAGCGGCTACGCCCTCGCCGGCGGGATGATGGTGTCGGTCTCCTTCTTCGACCTCGTGCTGCCGGGTCTGGAGACCAGGCGGCCGTGGCAGCTGGCGGCGGGGTTCTTGGCCGGCGCCTGCTTCTTCTGGCTCGGCGACCGCTACCTCGAGGACAAGCAGTGGACCGTCGCCGGGCTCCAGGGCGCCGGCGGACGCCGGGCGCTCCTCATCCTCGGCACCATGTTCGTGCACAGCTTCCCGGAAGGAGTCGCGGTCGGCGTCGGCTACGCCTCGGGGAAGGTGGGCATGGGAGTGTTCATCGCCATCGCCATCGGCATCCACAACATTCCCGAGGGGCTCGCCATCAGCCTGCCGCTGGCGGCGGAAGGGGTCGGCTTCTGGCGCTGCTTCGGCTACTCGGTCCTCTCGTCGCTGCCGCAGCCGATCGCCGTCGTCCCCGCGGTCCTGCTGCTGTCGATCAGCCGCCCCCTGCTGCCGTACGGGCTGGGCTTCGCCGCCGGCGCCATGACCTACCTCGTGCTCGCCGAGCTGCTGCCGGAGAGCCTGGAAGCCTCCGGCAAGCACGGCACCGCGTGGAGCTTCGTCGCCGGATTCGTCTGCATCCTCCTGGCGCAGTACGCGATCTGAAGAAAGGACAAGGAACATGGCGGAAGGCGGAAAAGAGACTCGACACATCGCGGCCCTCGTCCATGGCACCTATCTCCTGGAGCGGCTGCCGTCGATCGCCGGCGCACCGCGGTTGTTGGTGGGCTTCCATGGCTACGGGGAGAGCGCGGAGCGGCATCTGGACGAGCTCCGCCGCATCCCCGGCGCCTCCCGCTGGCTGCTCTGCGCGGTGCAAGCGCTCCATCCGTTCTACAGCCGGGCGAACGAGGTCGTCGCCAGCTGGATGACCAAGCTGGACCGCGAGCGGGCGATCGCGGACAACATCCGCTACGTCGCCTCCGTCGTCGCCGAGGTGAAGCGCGAGACGGGCGCCGCGGAGCGCCTGATCTATGCCGGCTTCTCGCAGGGAGCGGCGATGGCCTATCGCGCCGCTGCCCGCAGCGGCCATCCGTGCCAGGGCGTGATCGTCCTCGGCGGCGACCTCCCGCCGGAACTCGCGGCCGGGAGCTTGAGCGGCTTCCCGCCCGTTCTCTTGGGCCGCGGCAATCGCGAGGAGTGGTTCGACGAGGCCAAAATGGCCGCCGACATCGACGCTCTGCGGCGCCAGGGGATCGACGTTCGTCCCGTCGCCTACGAGGGGGGACACGAATGGACGGACGAGTTCCGCCGCGCGGCCGGAGAGTTCCTGGAACAGGTGGACGGTCCGGGGCGGGCGCCAGCCCGCCCCTAGGAACGCCGATCGGAGATCCAGGCTGGGGAGAAGAAAAAGGCGCTCGCACCACGAGCGCCCGTGCATCTGCCAACGGAGCTGGACCTGCGAGCGTCTTTAGTGAGCCGGGGGCGGCTGGGTGCCCTGCGTGCCCGTCTCGGTACCCATGCCCATGCCCGAATCGGTGCCCATCGAGGTGCCCATCTCGGTCGTCGTGCTGGTCATCTCGGTGGTCGTGCTCGTGGTCTCGGTGGTCGCGGAGCTCTGCTCCTCGACCTCCATGTTCTCCTCCTTCTTGTTGCAGCCGGCGAGCGGCATCAGCAGGAAGGCCAGCAGGCAGAGCATGGACAGGTGGATGAGTGCCTTCTTCATTTGTCTTTCTCCCTTGTGAATTGACTGAATGAAAGGATGATTTCGGCGGTCGGCCTACGTCCGGTCGCCTACCTTGATCAAGTCTATAACTCTCTTCACGCCCTCGGTGTGACGAGCATGATCCTCGGCCTTCGTCCGGGCCTCTTCCTTCGCCACCCGCCCCTGAAGCGTCACGACGCCCTCGTTGGTATCGACGTCGATGTTGAAGGGATTGATGTCGCCGTCGGTGGCCAGCTTGGCTTTCACCTTGGCGGTGATCTCGCTGTCCTTGAGCTGCACCCCGGCGGGCACCGTCGACCGGCAGGCAGACGTCACCACCAGGAGCCCGACGAGGGCCGCCAGCGCCAGAATGACCACCGGGACGCGCTGCGATGAAGGGTCGTGGTTCATGTCTCTATCCTCCTCCGCGGTCGAACCTGTATGTCAACATGCGGGGTTGTGGCGCGGCTGCGCTCGTCGTACAGAAATGTTCGAAAGCAGTTTCTGTGCCACAATCCCCTTGGAAACAGATGCCAGGTCGGACTGAGTCGTCGGACGGGAGGGGAGTATACAACCTCCTTGCCGGCTCCTCAAGGGGGAGCCGTCGTGAGCGGTTCCAGCGTTTGGTCCCCTACTCCTCGCGGTAGGTGTTGAGCCGATTGTAGAGCGTCTTCAGGCTGACGCCCAGGATGTCGGCGGTCTTCCGCTTGTTGCCGCCGTGGAGCTCCAGGGTGGCGGTGATGAGCCGGCGCTCCACCTCGGCGATCGACGTCCCCACCTGGAAGTGCAGGCTGCGGAGCCCTCCGGCGTCGCCGCCCACCTCTCGCGGCAGGCAGCGCGGGCAGATCTCCAGCTCGGCCATGATGAAGCCCCGGTGCACGACGTTCTTGAGCTCGCGGACGTTGCCCGGCCACGAATGGCTGCGCAGGCGGTCCATGGCCTCGTCGGTGAAACGCTTGGCGGTTCCCTGGCGCTCGTTGAGCTGGTCCAGGAAGGCGCCGGCCAGGAGCTCGATGTCGGCGCCGCGCTCGCGCAGGGCCGGCATCAGGACGGGAAACACCTGCAGACGGTAGAGGAGGTCCTCCCGCAGCTTGCCCTCCTCGACTGCCTTCTGAGGGTCGCGGTTGGTGGCGGCGAACACCCGGACGTCGACCTCCACCGGCTGATCGCCGCCGATGCGGGAGACGGTTCCCGTCTCCAGCACCCGCAGGAGCTTGACCTGCAGCTCGATCGGCATCTCGCTGATCTCGTCGAGAAAGAGAGTGCCGCCATGGGCGCGCTCGAAGTAACCCTTGTGGCGCCGCGCGGCGCCGGTGAAGCTCCCGCGCTCGTGGCCGAACATCTCGCTTTCGATGAGAGTGGGCGAGATGGCGCCGCAGTTGAGCGGCAGGAACGGTCCCTTGCTGCGGCGGCTGAGGTGATGGAGAGTCTGGGCCGCCAGGTCCTTGCCGGTCCCGCTCTCGCCGACCAGGAAGACGGTGGCGTCGGTGGGGGCGACGCGAATGAGCATGTCGTAGAGGGACTGCATGGGAGGAGAGGCGCCCAGGAGGAGCCCGAGACGGCCCTGCTCCTTGGTCTCTTCCGGCGCCGGCCCGCCGATCGGCAGCCCCGGTTGGACGCTCGCCACGTTGGCCAGGATGCTCTTCAGGCGACCGATGTCGAGCGGCTTCGTCAGGTAGTCGCTGGCGCCCAGGCGGAGGGCTTGGACGGCGCTCTCGACGTCCGCATGGCCGGTCATCAGCACCACCTCGGTCGCGGTGCCGAGCTCGAGGTCCTTGAGCAGGTCGATGCCGCTGCCGTCCGGCAAATAGAGGTCCACCAGCGCTACGTCGGGCGTTTTGTGGCTGACCTGGGTGCGGGCGTCCCGCAGGGTGCTCGCGGTATTGGTGGTGAATCCCTGCCCCTCGATGAGTTCGGCGAGCGCGGAAAGGAAGTTGGGATCGTCGTCGACCGCGAGTGCGTGGGGCATTCCTCAATCCTTTCCCGAAACCGGTACGTCCTTTCCCGAGACCGGCCATTCTACCTCAAAGCCGCCGGCGCCTTGGGCGGTCCGCAGCGCGCATCCCTGCTCCACGAGGATCGCGCGGGCGTTTTGCAGCCGCAAGGGATCGTAGGCGCCGGCAACTGGGAGGTCGAAGCTCGGGGAGGGCGCTCTTTCCGCGCCGTTCGAGCTGCCGATCGCCAGGAGGGCACGTCCGTTACGGCTCTCCAGCCGGACTTCGAGAGTGCCCCCGCGCGCCACCCCGGGGAGGGCCGCCAGGCCCACCTGGAGGAGCGCCTGGCGCAGCGAGTAGCGGTTCGCGGCGACCGGGACGGACTGTTCGGGCAGGGCGGAGGCGATCTGAACCTGGAGCTTCCTCGCCGGCGGCACCAGCAGGGCGGAGAGCTCCCCGACCGCCTCTCGCAGGTCCAGCGTCTCGGTTCGGTCGCCCCGCGCCGAGGTCTGGGCGAGGAAGATCTCCAGCGCCTGGTGGAGGCGGGCGAGCTCGTCCTTCAGGACCCCCACGTAGCGCAGCTGGCGCTCGCGCGCGGCCGGTTCCATCGCCTTGCCGGCGGCGATCGTCTCCTTGAGGATCTCGATGTTGAACACCATGGCGTTGATCGGCGCCCGCAGGTCGTGCGCCACCGCGGGGGAGATCTGGGAGAGCGCGCGCAGGTGGGCGGCCAGCCGGAGGTCGGCGGCCAGGGAGCGCGCAGCTTCCGGATCGCTCACGAGCAGGATCCGGACGCCGGCTCGCTCCCCGCGGCTCCACTGGCAGAGCAGCTGCCGCCCACCGCTGCCGGTAGGCACGAGCGACGGCCGGCCCTCCGTCGTCGCCGTGGCGGCTGCGAGGAGCGATCGCATCTCCTCGCCCCGGCTCGCAAGCTCGCCCAAGTCCTGGGCCTCCAGAAGGCGCAGGGCCTGCTCGTCAGCGGAGAGCACCCTGCCGCTCTCCTCGAGCACCAGCACGCCGGGCGTGAGCGCCGCGGCCAGCTCCAGCTCCGCGGCCGCGGGGTGAGCCTCCGCTTCCCCATCCGTCGTTTCAACCATCGCTTGACCTCCAGACTCGCCTCCCCGGTGCACGTCGTATGCCATGGCCGGAATGCCCGCTCCGACCACGGCACGACCGCTGCAAGGAGCGGGAGCCGTCTCCGGACGGTCGAGAAGACGGCCGCCCGAGATCGTGTACTTCTTACAAACCCGCGGAAGCCAAGCCGCATGGGCAGGAGGAGCATGGTCGATCCCACCCTCACGACTCCCGACCTCGTGCAGACCGCGCGAGCTGCCGGCCTGCGCTACGTGAGGGACTCCATGCTAGGCATCCGGCGGCGCCGTCGCGGCAGCGGTTGGACCTATCTCGATCCTGCTGGAAAGGCCATCCGCGACGCCCGAGAGAGGATCCGCATCCAGTCGCTCGCCATCCCGCCAGCCTGGACCGACGTCTGGATCTGTCCGCGGCCCAACGGTCACCTGCAGGCGACGGGGCGGGATGCGCGGCGCCGCAAGCAGTATCGCTACCATCCCGACTGGCGCCAGGCCCGCAACGAGACCAAGTTCGACCGCATGATCACCTTCGCCGAGACCCTGCCGTCGATACGCGAGCGCGTCGAGGGAGACCTCGGACGTCCGGGCCTGCCGCGCGAGAAGGTGCTCGCCGCCGTGGTGAAGCTGCTGGACGAGACCCTCATCCGCGTCGGCAATGACGAGTACGCGCGCCAGAACGGCTCCTATGGGTTGACCACCCTTCGCAGCGAGCACGTCGACGTTTCCGGCGCGACGATCCGCTTCAACTTTCGCGGTAAGAGCGGCGTCCGGCACCGCGTCGATGTCCGGGACCGCCGCCTTGCCCGCATCGTCCAGCGCTGCCAGGAGCTACCGGGGGAAGAGCTCTTCGAGTACCTCGACGAGAATGGCGAGTCGCGCGGCGTCGGCTCGGAGGACGTCAACGACTATCTGCGCGAGGTCGCCGGCCAGGACTTCACCGCCAAGGACTTCCGCACCTGGGGAGGAACGGTGCTGGCGTTCTTCGCCCTCGCCCGCATGGACCGCTTTCACTCCGCGGAGGAGGCGATGAGGAACGTCGTTGAAGCGGTCAAGCAGGTCGCCCATGCCCTGCGCAACCGCCCGGCCACCTGCCGCAAGTTCTATATCCACCCCGCCGTCGTCGCGGCCTATGGCGAGGGGAAGCTGTTCAAAGCCGGGAGGAAAGCGATGGCCGCGGCATCGGACGAGGCCGCGAGTCTCCAGGAGCTGGAGAGCAGGGTCGTCGCCCTGCTCAAGGAGACGCGCGGATGACGTCGAGGGACCTGGGGGGCCTAGGGGTGACCCGGCCGCGTGGCCGGATGCGGGGCCTGAGCGATCGTGAGATCGACGGGGATGACCCGACCGAAGGTGGAAAGCGGCTTGTCGGTCCCCTTGGAGGGGCCGACGACGAGGATGGCGAACTGGTCGGGGTGGAGGTACTTCGCCGCCACCGCCCGGACCTCCGCCGTCGTCACCGCCTCGACGCCCGCCCGATAGCGGGAGAGCCAGTCCAGCGGATAGCCGAAGTACTCGAAGCGCAGCTGCTGGGTGAGGACCTTGCGCTTGGAGTCGGAGTTGAAGACGAAGGAGTTGAGGATCGCCTGCCGCGCCTTCGCCACCTCGTCGTCGGTGGGCGGCTCGGCCGTCATGTTGCGGGCCTCGACCAGCAGGGCCTCGATGCCGGCGCCGGTCGTCTGCGTCTTGGTGGTGAGGAAGAGGGAGGTGAGGCCGGGGTGATCCCAGCCGTCTCCCACCTGCCCGAAGACGGCATAAGCCAAGGCCTTCTTGGAGCGCACGTTGGCGAACAGACGCGAGGCGAAGCCGCCCGACAGCACGTGGTTCATCACCTCGACGGCGAAGAAGTCGGGGTTGTTGCGGACGATCCCCAGGCCGCCCATGATGACGTCCGACTGCGTCATGTCGTTTTTCTCGGCGTAGTAGACCCCGGGCGCCGGCTCCTTGCGGTAGGGGACGTCGACCGTAGGGACGGCGGCGCCGCGCGGCCAGTCGCCGAAGGCTTCGCGGACGAGCTTGAGCGCCTCGTCGCGCCGGAAATCGCCGGTCAGGCCGAGGACGACGCGCTCCGGGTGGTAGTAGGTCTCGTGCCAGGCCACCAGGTCGCGGCGCTCGATCCTGCCGAGGCTGGCGAATGTCGGCGTCCGCGCGTAGGGAGAGTCCTTGCCGTAGACCACCTTGGCGAACTCGCGGAAGACGATGTCGTCCGGCTCGTCGTTCTGGCGCGCCACCTCCGCCCGCATCCGGTTCTTCGCCACCTGGATCTTCGGCTCGGTGAAGACCGGGTGGCGGAGCACGTCGGCGAAGACCTTGAGCACCTGCGGGAAGTCGGCCTTGAGCGAGCTCATGGTGGCCCTGCCCGAGTCCTCGTCGATCGACGTCTCGATCACCGCCGCCTTGCCCTCAAGGTAGTCGTCGAGCTGGTCGCCGGTCATCATCGAGGTGCCGCCTGTCCGCAGGACCCTCCCCGTCAGCTCGGCCAGGCCGGCCTTCTCGGCCGGCTCCAGGCGGGCGCCGGTGTGGATGAGGGCGACGGCGTCGACGAGAGGCAGCTCGTGGTCCTCGAGGAGCATCACTACCATGCCGTTGTCGAGCACGATGCGCTCGGGCTGCGGGATGGCGAAGGCGGGGAGCGGCGGGTAGTGGAGCTGGCCGGCGCTCTTGACCTGCGCCGCCGAGGCGGCGGGAAGGAGGAGCGCCAGGCTCAAGCCGGCGATGCTTGCGAGCAAGGTTTTTCCGCGCCCCAGGAAGCCGCGCGAGCGATCGTCCGTCGTCTGCATCTCGGTGCCCTCGTCTCCCCTCGTGCTCATCGCGCCCCCGGCGCCGGCGGATGTGCCGGCTGGCCGTCCGCCGCCGGGGCGGCGGGCGCCGCGGCGGGCGCGGTGACGATCATCGTCACCGTGCGGTTGGTCGCCTGGAAGGTCCGCTCGGCCACCCGGCGGATGTCGGCCTTGCTCACCCGGTCGTAGCGATCGATGTTCCTGAACAGCTCGCGCCAGTCGCCGTAGAGCCGCTGGGCGTTGGCGAT
Source organism: Thermoanaerobaculia bacterium (assembly GCA_035603315.1). GTDB lineage: Bacteria > Acidobacteriota > Thermoanaerobaculia > Multivoradales > UBA5704 > DATNKQ01. The sequence continues at coordinate 4,568 of DATNKQ010000484.1, read as the reverse complement.
CTGGTCGGCGATCCCCTGATTGCTGCGCAGCGAGCGCACCAGCTCGGCCTTGGCCCGCGTCTTGAAGCGCGCCAGCTCCTCGTCGCTGACCTCCTCGCGCTTGAGACGCTCGATCTCGGTGCGGATCGATGCCTGCACCTTGTCGTTGGTCACGCCCACGGCGGGGATGGCGAACACGGCCCAGAGGTTGGGGTACTTCTCCCCCGGGAAGCCGGAGAAGGACTGCACCTGGATGGCGATCTTCTGGTCGCGCACGAGGGCGCGGTAGAGCCGCGAGGTGCGGCCGTTCGACAGGATGTCGTCGATGGCCTCGTAGACGGCCTGCTCGGGATCGGTGTGCGCCGGCTTGTGGTAGGCCTCGAGGTAGATGGGCTGCGCGGGGTCCGTGAGGACGACGGTCTTCTCGGCCACTTGCGGCGGCTCGACGGTGCGCAGGGGCGCCGGCTTCGGCCGCGCCGGGATGCGGCCGAAGTAGGTCTCCAGAACGGGGATCAGCTCCTTGGCGTGGACGTCGCCGACGATCGCCGTCACCAGGTTCGCCGGCGCGTAGTAGGCCTGGAAGAAGCGCTCGGCGTCGGTGCGGGAGAAGGACTCCAGGTCGCTCACCCAGCCGAGGGTCGGGTGGTGGTACGGGTGGGCTTCGAAGGAGGTGGTCTGGAACTGCTCGACGAGGCGCCCGATCGGCCGGCTCTCGAGGCTCATCCGGCGCTCCTCCTGCACCACGTCGCGCTCTTCGTAGAACTCGCGAAAGACGGGGTGGAAGAAGCGTTCGGACTCGAGGAAGGCGAAGAGCTCCGTCTTGTTGGCGGGCAGCGAGTAGAAGTACTGGGTGACGTCGGCGCCCGTCGAGGCGTTGAGCCCGACTCCGCCCTCGCGGTTCAGGATGTCGTCGAACTCGTTCTTGACCACGTAGCGGTCGGCCTCCGCCTGCCTGGCCTTGAACTCGGCGAGCAGCCGCTCCACCTTCTTGGCGTCGGGATGGGCGGAGAGGCGCTCGGTCGTGTAAGCCTGATAGGCCGTCTCGAGGGCATCCAGCGCCTTCTTCTCTTCGGGGTAGTTGGAGGTGCCGATGTTCTCCGTGCCCTTGAACGCCATATGCTCGAACATGTGGGCCAGCCCGGTGATGCCGCTCACCTCCTGCGCCGAGCCGACGTCGGCGATGGTGGCGAAGGAGAAGACCGGCGCCTCCCGCCGCTCGACGATCAAGAAGGTCCAGCCGTTCGCCAGCACGTGGACCGTCGTCTTCGCCTCGAAGGACCGGAGGTCCTGCCCCAGGACCGGCAGGGCGGCGAGGAACCAAATCATGGGGGCGAGCTTGCGGATCATCGAGCGGCACCTCGAACGAGCGTTGGCCTCGAGCCGGATCGGCGGTCGGACGCGACGCGCTAGTCTAGCGCAGAGGCTCTCTACGCGGCGGCGGGCAGGAAGTTTTCCGCCCCGCCTACCTCCGGATCGCTTCCAGGAAACGGTCGAGCGGCAGCGTGTTCAGCACGTCGCCGGCCACGAGGCCGGCGCGGCGCGCCTGCTCGACGCCGCGGCGCAGGTTGTCGAGCTCGGAGGTGCGATGGGCGTCGGTGCTGATGACGATCCGGACTCCCAGCTCGCGGGCCAGGCGGAGGTGGACGTCCTTGAGGTCGAGCCGGTCGGGGCTGGCGTTGAGCTCCACCGCGACGCCCCGCCGGGCGGCCTCCGCGAGCACGGCTTCGACGTCGAGCTCGATCGGCTTGCGGCGGTTGATGAGGCGCCCCGTGGGATGCGCGAGGACGTCGACCTCCGGATGCCTCAGGGCGGCGAGGACGCGGGCCGTCTGCTCCGCCGCCGGCAGCTCGAAGCGCGAGTGGATCGACACCACGACGAGGTCAAGGCCGGCGAGCATCTCCTCCTCGAGGTCGAGGCTGCCGTCGGCCAGGATGTCGATTTCCATGCTGCGCAGGAGCCGGATCTCCGGGTGGCGCGCGCGGATCTCGTCGATCTCCTTCCACTGCTCGCGCAGGCGAGCGGCGTCCAGCCCCTGCACCATCGCCAGCGCCTTGCTGTGGTCGGTGATCGCCATGTACTCGTAGCCGCGCGCGGCGCAGGCGGTGACCATCTCCTCCAGCGTGTTGCGGCCGTCCGACCAGGTGGAGTGCATCTGCAGGTCGCCGCGGAGGTCGGCGAGCTCGATGAGCCGCGGCAGCTTCCCGCTCGCCGCGGCCTCGATCTCCCCGTGGTCCTCGCGCAGCTCCGGAGGGATGAAGGAGAGGCCGACGGCGGCGTAGACGTCCTCCTCCTCACGCCCGGCCAGACGCTCGCCCGCCTCCTGCCGCGGCGCCTCGGCTCCGGTCTCCGCCGTGCCGGGCGGCAGGCGGAAGACCCCGTACTCCGAGATGCGGAGGCCGCGCTCGACGGCCCGCCGCCGCAGCTTCACGTTGTGCTCCTTGGCGCCGGTGAAGTAGAGGAGGGCCGCCCCGTAACACTCGGGCGGCACCACCCGCAGGTCCACCTGGAGGCCGGAGCCCAGCGTGATCGAGCTACGCGTCCCACCGGACATCAGCACTTGGTCGACCTGCGGGTAGTGGAGGAAGCGCTCCATGACCGGCCCCGGCTCGGAGGCGGTGGCCAGCAGGTCGACGTCGCCGATCGTCTCCAGCCGCCGCCGGTAGCTGCCGGCAACCTCCAGCCGCTCGATCCCGGGCGCCTGACGGAGATAGGCGAGGAGCGGCTCGACGTGGCGCTCGGCCTCGGCCAAGAGGGTGCGCCCGGCATGCTGCCGGTACTCGGCGATGCCAGCCAGGATCTTCGTCTGGCTCTTGGCGCCGAAGCCCGGAAGCGTCGCCACCCGGCCCGCTTTCGCGGCCTCCTCGAGCTCGTCCACCGAGCCCACCCCCAGCTCGTCGAAGAGCCGCTTCGCCTTCTTCGGCCCGACCCCGGGCAGCCGCATGAGGGTGAGGAGCGACCGCGGCACCGCCGCCAGCAGCTCGTCGCGGTAGGCGAGGGTGCCGGTTGTCACCATCTCGCGGATGTGGCTCTCCATCTCCTTGCCGATCCCGGCCAGGCGCGTCAGCGGCGCGCCCTCGGCGACCAGGCGCTCCAGGGGGACGGTCTGCGTCTCGACGGTGCGCACGGCGTTGCGGTAGGCGCGGATGCGGAAGGGGTTGGCGTCCTGGATCTCCAGCACGTCCGCCACCTCTTCGAGCACGCGGGCGATCGCTACGTTGTCCACCGCGAGGATCGTAGCGGAAGGAGGAGGCCGAAGAGAATGAATAGGAACGGCTCGACGAGGAGGCGGAAGCGGTTGTTCTCGCCGAGCTCGACGAGGTTGCCGACGGCGGTCACGTAGAGGATGGTGAAGACGATGAAGGCGATCGTCAGGGACGACGCCAGGTCGTCATGCCGGCGCAGGCCCTGGAAGGCCCGCCGGCCGGCGGAGACGAGGAGGAGCGGGAAGAGGAGCAGGGGGACCCAGGCCACGCACCGCGGCCCGAAACGGCCCTGAAACGCTTCCCACTGGCCGTAGACGAGACGATCGAACCAGCGGCTGAAACCTGCGATCCGCCGGCGGTTCTCGCCCAGCCAGGCGCTGTCGGCGGGGGAGCGGAAGTAGACGAGATGGGCGGCGGCCACGGCGCGCAAGTAGAGAGTCGGATGGCGGCGGATGAGGGCCAGCGCCCCTCGGGCGTACGCGCGGCCGATGCCGACGTAGGCCAGATGGTGGAAGTTGGGGGCGCCGGTGCTCTTGAAGGGCTCGTCGAGGACGGCGACACCCGTTACCGGCGGCAGGGGCACCCGGCCGGCGTAGGCGGCGAGCGGGGAAAAGGGCGGGACGCCGAGGATCGCCTCGGCCGGGTCCTCGGCGAACAGTCCGCAGCGCTCGGCCGGCGGGATCAGCCGGGTGACCGTCTGCGCCAGGCTCATGCCCAGCCAGCTGCTGGCGGAGAGGCTGCCGAAGAGAGCGTATCCGCGCGCGTACCAGAGGAGGCAGAGGAGGACCGGCAGGGCGGCGGCCGCCGCCACTTTCCGGCGCAGCCTGTGCGCCAGCCAGCCTACGGCGAGGGCCACGCTCAGCAGCCAGCCGAGGTAGAAGAGGCTATAGATGAGGACGACCGCTGCCAAGAGAGAGAAGAAGACGAGGCCGTCGACCAGCCTGCGGCGGTCGAGGAAGCGATGGAGGTAGAGGCCGGAGGCGGCGAGGGCCGCCATCACCGGATAGGTGTAGAAGAGCTGGTTCTCGGTCAGGACGCAGGCGGGCGAGCACACGAGGAGCGCCGTCAGCAGCAGCCGCGGCCGCCGTCCGACGCCGAGCCGAGCCTGGAGCGCCAGGAGGGAGGCGCCGAGCGCGAGGCCCAGTCCGAGATAGACGAGGCGGAAGACCGTCGCCTGCCAGGCCGCCGGAAGCTGAAGGACGCCACCCAGGAAGAGATTGAAGAGCGGCGGCTGGGAATGGAGGTGGAGGACGCTCCGCCAGAGCTCGGTCCGCAGGAGAGCCGGGTCCACGAGCTGCCAGTAGAAGGCGAGCGGAGCGACGTCGAAGCGGATGCCGGCGCCGAGGTAGAAGAGGCTATAGATGAGGACGACCGCTGCCAAGAGAG
>DATNKQ010000469.1:0-4182 GCA_035603315.1 Thermoanaerobaculia bacterium | reverse complement strand
CGATCTCGGCGCGCGCCCGCACCTGGATGAGGCCGCGGCCGGTCTCGTAGGCCGAGTGGATGCCTTGCAGCCCGTGGATGAAGCCGGCAGTGGGGAAGTCGGGGCCGGGGAGCGCGGCCATCAGCTCGCGCAGCGTGGCGTCCGGGTTGTCCATCAGTAGGTACAGCGCGTCGACCACCTCGCCGAGGTTGTGCGGCGGGATGTTAGTGGCCATGCCGACCGCGATGCCGGAGGCGCCGTTGACCAGCAGGTTCGGAACGCGCGCCGGCAGCACCGCCGGCTCGCTCTCGGAGCCGTCGTAGTTCGGCACCCACTCGACGGTCTCCTTGTCGATGTCCTCGCGGAGCATCTCCTCGGCGAGGCGGGTCAGGCGCACCTCGGTGTAGCGCATCGCCGCCGGGTTGTCGCCGTCGATCGAGCCGAAGTTGCCCTGGCCGTCGACCAGCCGGTAGCGCATGGCGAAGTCCTGGGCCATGCGCACCACCGTGTCGTAGATCGCGCTGTCGCCGTGCGGGTGGTACTTGCCCATCACGTCGCCGACGATGCGCGCCGATTTCTTGTACGGCCGGTCCGAGCGGTTGCCGCTCTCCCACATGCCGAAGAGCACGCGGCGGTGCACCGGCTTCAGGCCGTCACGCACGTCGGGCAGCGCGCGGCCGATGATCACGCTCATCGCGTAATCGAGATAACTGCGCTTCATCTCGTCTTCGATGTCGACCGGGATGGGCGTCTCGAAGGGGAGTATTCTGTCTTCGTCGCTCATAGTTCCAATCAATTTTCGTCGGGTTCAGGCGCGCTACCGCGCGCCGAAACGTGAAAGATCCTTAGACGTCCAGGTTGCGGACGTCGAGCGCGTTGGTCTGGATGAACTCCCGCCGCGGCTCGACCTCGTCGCCCATCAGGATGGTGAAGATCGAGTCGGCCTCGACGTCGTCCTCGATCCTCACCTGCAGGAGGCGGCGGCGCTCGGGGTCCATGGTGGTCTCCCAGAGCTGCTCGGGGTTCATCTCGCCCAAGCCCTTGTAGCGCTGGATCGACAGGCCCTTCTTGGCTCCCGTGTAGAGCTCGTCCAGGGCCGCTTCCAGCGACTCGTGGAAGCTCGCGGCCTCGCCCTTGACGAGCGTGAAGCCGGTGGCGGCGATGGCCTCCAACCCCGAAGCGTTCTGGGCCAGGGCCCGGTATTCGGCGCTGGTGACCAGGCTCCAGTCGATCTTCACCTCGCGCTCGACGCCGTCGCGCCGGGAGACGAAGGAGATGGCGCCGGTGCCGTGCTCCTCGTCGAGGCCGACGCCAACGTGCTGGTAGCCGGCGGCTTCCAGGCGCCCCGCCACCGCCGCGAGCTTCGGGTCGTCCAGGAGCGAGCTCTTGTCCCGGATCGCCGCCCCGAGGGCGATCTTCAGGGCATCGGCGGGATAGCCGCGCGAGACGAGCTTCTCGAGACCGGCGCGGAAGGTCTCGACCTTGTCAAGGAAGTTGGCGAGCCGCGCGCCCTCCAGCCGACGGTTCTCGTTGCCGTTGCCCGCGATCTCGATCTGCCAGGCGTCCTTGATGCGCTCGACGAGATAGGCCTGATACTCGCGGTCGTCCTTCAGATAGGTTTCGTTCTTGCCGTGGCTCACCTTGTAGAGCGGGGGCTGGGCGATATAAAGATAGCCGCGGCGGATGATCTCCTGCATCTGGCGATAGAAAAAAGTGAGGATGAGCGTCCGGATGTGGCTGCCGTCGACGTCCGCGTCGCACATGATGATCAGCTTGTGGTAGCGGACCTTGGCGGCGTCGAAGTCGTCCTTGCCGATGCCGGTGCCGAGGGCGGTGATGATGACCTTGATCTCGTCCGACGAGAGCATCTTGTCGAAGCGCGCCTTCTCGACGTTCAAGATCTTGCCCTTGAGCGGCAGGATGGCCTGGAACTTCCTGTCGCGGCCCTGCTTGGCCGAGCCGCCGGCCGAGTCGCCCTCGACCAGGAAGAGCTCGGCGAACTCGGGGTTCCGCTCGCTGCAGTCGGCCAGCTTGCCGGGGAGGTTCGAGGCGTCGAGCGCCCCTTTCCGCCGCGTCAGCTCGCGGGCCTTGCGCGCCGCCTCGCGGGCGTGCGCCGCCTCGACGCACTTCTCGACGATCCGCCGCGCCTCGCGGGGGTTCTCCTCGAGGAAGGCCGCCAACCTCTCGTTGACCACCTGCTCGACCCAGCCCTTGATCTCGGAGGAGACCAGCTTGTCCTTGGTCTGCGAGGAGAACTTGGGGTCCTTGATCTTGACCGAGACGACCGCCGTCAGCCCCTCGCGGACGTCGTCGCCCGTCAGGTTCTCCTTGAGGTTCTTCGACAGGCCGGAGGCCGTGGCGTAGGCGTTGATGGTGCGCGTCAGCGACGACTTGAAGCCGATCAGGTGGGTGCCGCCGTCGCGGTTGTTGATGGTGTTGGTGAAGGAGTAGATGAGCTCCTGGTAGCCCTCGTTCCACTGCAGGGCCACCTCGACCACCTCCTCCCCGGTGCCGTCGTCGCGGGTGTCCAGCAGATGGATCGGCTTGGGATGGAGGGGCACCTTGTTGCGGTTCAGGTGCTCGACGAAGGAGGAGATGCCGCCGGCGTAGGCGAACTCCGCCTCCTTGTCGGTCCGTTCGTCCTTGAGGTGGATGTAGATCCCGCGGTTCAGGAACGACAGCTCGCGCAGCCGCTGGGCCAGGGTGTCGAAGTGGAACTCGAGGACGGCGAAGATGACCTTGTCCGGCCAGAAGCGGACCTTGGTGCCCGACTTGGGGCTCTTGCCGATGGCCTTGATGGGCGTCTCGGGAAGCCCCTGGTGGTAGACCTGGAACCAGACGTCGCCGTCGCGCTTGATCTCCAGCTCCAGGGTCTCCGAGAGGGCGTTGACGACCGAGACGCCGACGCCGTGGAGACCGCCGGAGACCTTGTAGGAGTTCTTGTCGAACTTACCGCCGGAGTGGAGCTCGGTCATGATGACCTCGGCGGCCGAACGGCCCTCCCCCTTGTGCAGGTCGACGGGGATGCCGCGGCCGTCGTCCTCGACGGTCACCGAGTTGTCGGTGTGGATGATGACGTCGATGCGGCTGCAATAGCCGGCCTGCGCCTCGTCGATCGAGTTGTCGACCAACTCGAAGACCATATGGTGAAGGCCCGAGGCGTCGTCGGTGTCGCCGATGTACATCCCGGGGCGCTTGCGCACCGCCTCGAGGCCTTTCAGAACCTTGATGTTGTCGGCCGTGTAGGTGGACTCTTGTCGAATCAAGCCTTCTCTCCGCTTAACTTTCAGTGGTTTCACCCCCCGGCAAAGGAAGGGGGTTCGAGACGGCGAAATTGTACCACGATCGAGCCCTTTTTTCCAGGGCCTAGTTGTTGAAAATTCAGGGGCTTAGGTCGGAATGGGCCAGCGCCGTGAGAAGGCGTCACAGCGGTGCCAGACGACCGCCTTCGAGCTGCCAGAGAAAACCGACCGGAAGGGTCAGCCAGGCCTGCGGCCGGTTGGAGCTGGCGAAGAGCTGCTCGGGCCCCGGAGAGGCGGCGAAAACCTTCCACACGGCGAGGAGCGACGGGGCTGCCAGCTCGGCGTCGAGGTCGTCGAGGAGGTAGAGCGGGCTCCTTCCGGCGGCGGCCAGGACCCGGCCGTGGGCGGCCAGCAGGAGGAGCGACAGGGCCTTGCGCTCGCCGGCGGAAGCCACCCGGCCCATCTCGCGACCGTCCCAGAGGATCTCCAGGTCGTCGCGGTGGGGGCCCAGGAGGGGGAGCTGGCGCTGGCGCTCGCGGTCGGCCATCCGCTCCAGGCTGGCGGCGATGGCGGCGGCTCCCTCGAGGCCGCTCGCCGGCGAGGGCCGGTAGCGGACCTCGATCGGCGGCAGGGGGAGATCAGCTTCGGCGAGCACCTCCGCGAGACGGGCGCGCAGCTCCTCGACGTAGGCGCGCCGGCGCTCGATGAGCTCGGCCGCCACTCCGGCCAGGACCTCGTTCCAGGCTTCCAGCCCCGGGCCGCCGCTCGCCAGCAGCTCGCGCTTTTGCCGCAGCGACTGGCGGTAGCGGCCGAGCGCCTCGAGGGCGGCGGGACGCACGCCGACGACCCCGCGGTCCATGAAGCGGCGCCGCAAACGCGGCAGCCCGGAGAGCATCTCGGCGTCCCCCGTCACCCAGGCGACTACCGGCAGGGCGGTCAGGAAGTCGGCCAGCGGAGCGTT
>DATNKQ010000467.1:0-4254 GCA_035603315.1 Thermoanaerobaculia bacterium | reverse complement strand
CTGGTCGTCGGCGGGCCGCCGTTCGCCGCCGAGCCCGGCGCCGCCGCCCGCTTCGCCGCCCATCCCGCCTTCGCCGGCTGGCCGCTCGTGGTCCTGACCGACGAGCCGCGGCGCGCCGCCGCCTCGGCCATCAACTTCCTGTGGACCACCTTCACCCGCTTCGAGCCCGCCGCCGACCTCCACGCCGCCGCCACGAAAGTGGTGAGGAACCACCTCTCCTACCAGGCGCCCATCCTTCTCGACGCCCGCCTGAAGCCCGGCTTCCCCAAGGAGCTCTTCGCCGATCCCGAAACGGCAACAACCGTCACCCGCCGCTGGCGCGAGTATTTCCCCGCCGGCGGGGTCGAGATGGGCGACTCCGATAGCGCCCACCTCGATCGGGGTTGACGGGGGACGGACAGCGACCAGAGCACGACCGCAGTTCCTTGCCGGTTCCGAAGCGGGCGTGGTACAACCGTTTGCGCTAAAGACGAGGGGGGGCGGCGGAGATGGCGACGAAGAAAACGCCCAGATGGATGAAGCTCCTGGTCTTGGCCGGCGTCATCGTCGTGCTGTGGGCGGCGGCTTTTCGCCTCATCATGGGCGCGGTGGGAGTCGGCGGTCCCGCGCGCCCGCTCCCGAGCTTCGGGGACATGGCGAACGTGCTCTTCGGGGCGTCCTCGCTGGCCCTCATCATGTTTTCCGTCCTCGTCGGCGCTCTCGCGGTCGTCGGATGGGAATCCTTGAAGACCAACGTCCGCAGGGACGTCGAGACCGCGACCCACGGGCGGATCACCGCGCTCGAGAACGAGCTGCAAGGCAGAGTCCTCAGCATCATCGGCTTCATGATCGGAGCCCTGCATTCGAACTCGGACAAGCTGGAGCAGGACGAGCACAAGGATTACTTGTCGGAGGCCGTCCTCTACTGCGAGCAGGGATACGACATCCTCAAAGGCGTGGAAGGCCGCGGCAGGCACATGGCGCTCAACAACCTCGTGTATTACACCTGCCTCTATAACCAAGGGACGGCAGCGAAGAGGGAGGATCTCCTCAAGCAGGCCCGCGCGCTGAAAGCCACCGGCGACGAGCTCGACGCGCCCAACCTTCTGCTCACCTACTGCCGAGCCGTCTTGCAGTATGGTTCGGCCGAGGAGAGAAGCAAAGCTCTGAAGGTCGCCGAGAAGCTCCTCCTTCGCGACTCGCTGACCAACCTCCAAAAGAAAGAGGCCACGTTCTACGTGGCCTCCCTCTCCGAACAGCCCCCTGTCCGCCCGGGGCAAGCAGCTCGCTAGCTCAGCGGATCCGATCCGCTACCTCCCATTTGAATACCCTCCTTTTGTGTGAGTGGGATTGTGCCTAACCGTTGGGATCGACTCCCGAGCCGCCGCCGTCGATCTTCGAAGGTGGCGGAGGGGGCTTGGAGGTGGAGGTAGCGGAAAGGTTCCACACGCCCGGCGCCGGTGATGCCGGGCTTGCGACTGAGAGGTGCAGAACCGGGGATCTCAGAGCGAAGACAAGTAAAAGCCAGGTCACTCTCCCTCCTTTCATGAGAACGGGCGCCCACCGGCGCCCAAAGGATCACGGTGCTTCTAAGCATGACGGGATCGGAGGATCGGTTCTTCGCCGGCCGGTTAGCGGGCACCGAACATGGGCTCACGGCCGCTGCAATCTTGCTGCGACTGGATGTCGTCATCGGTTCGATTAGCTGTCGTCGGCAAGGACCGCGTTAGGTTAGATGTAACGTGACCCTGAAGTCAAGATGTCAATCTCAGCTCCGAGGTAAGAACTACCGTTCAAATTAAAGATCCACCGGCGCGGATCGAATCGAACCTTCGCATATGCCCCTATAGGCATGTGTGTTCCAAATCTTGAGAGCGTGACACCGCGCCGGAAAAGTGTGGCCAAAGATGCCCGAGTCCCTCCGCCTTACTTCACCTTGTAGGCGGAGGGATCGTATCGTTCGAGCCTTACAACCCGCAGGTTTCGAAGGCGTCGGTGTCGAGCTTGGTCTGGAAGACCGTCTTCTGGGGGTTGTGGTAGACCCTGGTGTAGCCGGAGACGGTGTCGAACACGGTGACGTCCACCTGCACGTTGGTCAGGCCGCTCAGAAAGACCCAGAAGCGGCCGAAGGGGCCGCAGGCGTCAAGGACCTTCACCGTCAGCTCGACGTTCGCAGGATCGAAGAACCAGAAGTAGCCGCTGTCGGCGGACAGCGGCACGGCCTGGCCGTTGCCGCTCTGCCCCTGCGGCGTCCGCCAGGCCACGGTGACCTGGAAGCGGCTCTTGCTCAGGCAGAGCGCCACCGGACCGGGCGCGCAGCCTTCCCCGAGCTCGAAGGCGCCGACGTCGCAGCGCCCCGGCCGCGGCTGGCCGCGCTGGTCCAGCGCCTCGCAGGACTGACCGCCGGAGCCCGCCGGGTCGGGATCGCCGGCGTCGACGGCCGGGCTCGTGGGCAGCAGGGCGTGGGTCAGGGTGGGGCCGCCGTTCTGCGCCAGGGGACCGAGCCGGGGATCGAGGAGCGCCGGCGCCGTACCCTCCTGGTCGTGGGTGGCGGACTTGAAGTCGCTGCAGCCGTTGCCATCGCCGATCAGGTTGTAGCCGCCGGAGAAGGCGGAGCCCGAGCAGTCGGGCTGCGACGGCGCGCCATTGGCGGCGACGATGGTGTTGCGGAACTCCGCGCGGTGGTCGCTGATGAAGGGGGCGCCCTCGACGAACGCCCCGCCGCCGGGGTGCGCGGCGGTGTTGGCGGTGATCGTTGCGTTGTCGATCGTCGCCGAGATCTCGGCGAAGAGGTAGAGGCCGCCGCCAGCGCCGGTCGAGGAGGCGTTCCCGGAGACGGTCGCGTCCGCGAGGGTCATCGTCCCGCCGGCCGCGATGCCGCCGCCGTTGCCGGCCGCCGTGTTGCCGGAGATCGTGCTGGCGGTGATGGCGAGCGCCGAGCCCGCGGCGTCGCTCCAGATGCCGCCGCCCGCGCCGCCGGTCGTCGTATTGCCGCTGACGGCGCAGCGCGTAAGGACGAGGGTGCCGGCGTTGCGGATGCCGCCGCCGACGTCGGCGACCTTGCCGCCGTGCACCGTGACGCCCACCATCTCAAGCCGCACCCCGGCCGCCACGTCGAGCACGCGGTCGAGGAGGCCGCCGTCGAGAACGGTGCTCGCCGCCCCGGCGCCGAGGATCGAGAGGTCGCCCGTGACGTCGAGGTCGCCGGTGGCGGCGGCGTCCTCACCGGCGCCGGCCCGGGTCAGCGTGTAGGTGCCGGCGCCGAGCACGATGACGTCGGCGCCCGGCAGGGCGTTGGCGGCGACGATCGCCTCCCGCAGCGAGCAGTCGGCGTCGCAGGCGCCGTCCAGAGTATCGGCGGTCTTGGTGACGAAGAACACCGCCGCCGCCGCGGGAGGGGGGGCCGCCGCGAGCCCGAGGAGCGCGAGGAGAGCCACTGCAAGAGCAGACCTGTTCCAGGAAATGGAAACCATCTCTTTTTCTCCTTCTGTGAGGGAAGTACCGCTGTTTGGAAAGGTTTACGAAGGAGAGGGGAGGAAACGTCCAAGGCAGCCCCGGCGCCCTACCTGTTGGCGAAGCGCCCCTACCCGCTGTACGAATCGTCCTGCTCGATCTTCGAGAGGACCCAGTCGAAGTCGCCGCTGGTGACCTTGGCGGCGCAGTGCTGGCACTGGCCGGCCATGTTGACCTCTAGGGGCGCGCCGCAGTTGGGACAGGACTTGTCGGTGCGCGGGGCGCCGCGGACGGCGGCGCCCCGGATAAGGGTCCAGTACTCGGAATAGGGGCGGTCGGTGCGGGGGTCGCCCGCCACCACCTCCCCCGTCGCCTCGCGGACGGTCGAGTCGCGGCCAGTTCCCCAGATGCGGAAGGTCACGGAGTCGAAGTGCTTGTCGCGGATGATCTTGGTCAAAGTCGACTCGGTCATCCGCATCCCGGCGAGCACGTTGCGCAGGCCCTCGCTCCGGTAGGCGGCGATCCAATACTGCAGATAGTCGAAGAGGCCGTCCGATATATAAGGACGGGCGGGGGCGAGGTCGAGCCCGGTCCAGGCGGCGTTGAGCTGATCGTAGATCAGCCGCAGGCGGGCGGCGAGGGCGGTGTCGGTGGCCGCCGGATCGTCGCGCAGGAGCTCGGCGCGCCGCGCCGCGAGGGCGGGATGGAAGACGGTCGGGAAGTCGGTGCCGACCTCCGCCACTGTGCCGGTCAGGGCCGGCGGCCGGTCCTGGGCGCTCACCACCGTCATCGACTCGACGCTCCAGTCGAAGCGCCCGCCGG
>DATNKQ010000463.1:0-6082 GCA_035603315.1 Thermoanaerobaculia bacterium | reverse complement strand
GCGACGGTGGCGGCTGCGTAGTCGGTGGGCGCGGCCGGCGGAGCGAGGCCGAGGCGGCGCGCCGCCTCCGCCATCAGCTGGCCGACGGCGATCGAGTTCAGGTGGAGGTCGGAGAGCAGGCGGCTGCCGTCGGCGACGGCGGCGGCCGGCAGCTCGGCGCGCTCGGCCACTAACCGGCGGACGAGCTCGAGCGGCGGCAGGCTCTCGGCGGGAGCCCCCGCGGGAGCCGGCTCCGGCTCGGCAACCACGGAAGGCACGCAGGAAAGCTCCGCCGGCAGCGGCGCCGACTCGCAGGGATTGGCCAGGAAGCGCAGCGGGCGGTCGGGGTCGAAGGGGCGGGTGAAGCGGCCGGCGAAGAGCGCCGCGGTGTCGACGGGGGCGCCGAGGCAGAAGGCGGCGCCGGCGGCGGCGAGGAGGCCGGCGAGCGAGGGGCCGCCGGCGTCGAGCGCGATGATCGGTGGGGTTGGAACGGCGAGGAGCGGCGCCGCCAGCTCGGAGAGCGTGCGGCCCGGCCCGACCTCCAGCCAGAGGTCGGCGAGGCCGCGCGCCGCCGCCAGGGCCGCCGTGAAGCGCACCGGCGAGGTGAGCTGGGCGAGGAGCAGGCCGGGAAGGCCGGCGTCGGCGGGCTCCTGGGGGAGGAGGCCGCCGGCGATCGTCGAGGCGACCGGCCGGCGGAGCGGCCGCCAGGCGATCTCCGCCACTGCCGCCCGGAGAGCCGGCGCCGCCGCCGCCATGGCCGGCGAGTGGAAGGCGTGCGACACCCGCAGGCGGTGGGTTGCCAGGCCGCGGGCGCGGGCGCGGGAAGCCGCCTCCTCGACGGCGGCGAGCGGTCCCGAGATCACCGTGCGCCGCGGGCCGTTGAAAGCGGCGATCACCGCGCCGGTGCCGGCGAGCAGCTCCGCGACCTCCTCGGCAGCCGCCTCGACGCCGGCCATCCCTCCAACCGCACCCTCCTTGCCGCCGGTGTCCGCCATGGCGCGGCCCCTCACCGCCGCCAGGCGCAGGGCTTCCTCCTCGTTGCAGGCGCCCGCCCAGCAGAGGGCGGTGAGCTCTCCCAGGCTGTGGCCGAGGGCCACGGTGGCGCGGATGCCCAAGCGGTCGAGGGCGGCGAGACCGGCCAGCGAGTGGGCGAGGATGGCCGGTTGCGCGAAGGCGGTGTCGGTGTCGTCGCGGACGTTCTCCCCGGGTTCCAGCGCTTCCACGGTCTCGTAGTAAACCTGGAGGGTGGGGAAGCGGCGCGCCAGGGCGCCGCCGCCCGCAGGCGCCAGGGTGCCCTGCCCGGGGAACAGCAGGCCGATGCGGCAGGCCGGGCGGACGGTGCCGTAGAAGATTCCCAGACGAGAATCGACGAGAGCTTCGCCGGGAGCTTTTCGCAGACTGTCGAGGAGGGTCGCCAAGCGGGCTGCCAGCTCGGCGGGGCTGGCGGCCACGATCGCAGCCCGCGCAGCCCGCGTGCGGTCCTCCGGCTGGAGGCGGCGCTGGAGCTCGGCGGCGAGGTCGCCCAGCTCGGCGCGCGACAGCCGCGGCGCCAGTTGCCGGAGGGTGTCCACCCTGGCGGCGAGGGAGCCCGCACCGGTGGCGGCGAGGAGGAAGAGCTCGGCGTCCTGGGGCGAGGCGAGGAGCTCTCTCTCCCGCGGCTCCAGGGTCCGGCGGTGCCTGGTGGCGGTGCCCTCGATGGCCAGGTGGGCGTTGATGCCGCCGAAGCCCATGGCGGAGACGCCGGCGCGGAGGGGGCGGCCGGCGGGCCAGGGCTCGGCGTCGGCGAGGATGCGGAGGGGGCGGCCGCTCGCGAGCTCCGGGTGGGGCTCGTCGCAGCCGGTCGCCGGCGGCAGGAGCTGGGCGCCGACGGCCATCGTCGCCTTGAGGAGACCGGCCACGCCGGCCGCCGCCTTGGTGTGCCCGAGGTTGGCCTTGATCGAGCCGAGGGCGGCGGCGGGCGCCGCGGAGGCAGCCTCGCCGAGCGCTGCCTGCAGGGCCCGGATCTCCGTGGCGTCGCCCACCGCCGTGCCGGTGCCGTGGCCCTCGAAGTAGGCGACGGTGTCGATGCCGAAGCCGGCGCGGGCGTAGGCGCGCCGGAACGCGAGGAGTTGGCCCGGGACCTCGGGGCGGCTGATGCCGCCGTGGCCGTCCGAGGAGACGCCCCAGCCGCGGATGACGGCGTGGATGCGCCGCCCCTGGGCGAGGGCGTCGCCCTCGCGGGCGAGGACGACGAAGCCGCAGCCCTCGCCGGGGATGAAGCCGTCGGCGCGTCCGTCGTAGACCCGCATGTCGCCGCGGGCGAGAGCGCCGTTGCGGGCGAAGCCCACCAGCTCGAAGGGGTCTAAGGAGACGTCCACCCCGCCGGCGAGCGCCAGGTCGAGGTCGCCGGCGGCGAGCGCCGAGCAGGCGTTGGCGACGGCCAGGAGGGAGGAGGCGCAGGCGCCGTCGACGGTGTAGCCGCCGCCGTGGAGGTCGAAGTGGTTGCAGATCCGCCCGGCGATGGTGTTCGACAGGCCGCCGGCGAGCGTCTCCTCGGTGGGGGCGGGGAAGGGAGCCTTGTAGGTCGCTTCGAGGCGGGCGAGGAAGGCCTCGGTGCGGCCGGCTTCCCAGCCTTCCTCGGCGAGGGCGGCGGCGAGCGTCCGGCGCACGTAGGGCCAGCGCAGGCGCAGGAGGTTGGCGCGCGAGGTCTCGCCGGTCAGGGTGTTGCCCAGGAGGACGCCGGTCGAGTCCCGGGGGAGCCCCTGGCCGGCGGGGAAGCCGGCGTCGGCGAGCGCCCGCGCGGCGACGTCGAGCGCCAGCCAGTGGGCGACGTCGGCGGCGCGGTAGGTGGCCCCCGCGACCCGGAAGGCGACGCGGTCGAACTCCCATCCCTCGAGGACTGCGGCCTCGCCGGCGTAGAGCCCGTCGGGACCGTCCGGGGGATAGTCCGCCAAGCGCAGGCGCTCCTCCGGGAGGCGGCGGAAGGCGCGGCGGCGGGCGAGGACGTTCTCCCACAGCTCGGCGGGGGAGGCGGCGTCGGCGTAGCGGCAGGCCATGCCGACGATGGCGATCCCTTCTCTCCCCTCTCTCCCCCCTCTCATAATCCCTGGGGTCCGGCGACCGCCGGCAGGGGCATCTCCGGTCTCTGCGCGGTCGCCCGCGACCGCAGGCCGGCGAGCGAGCGCGCCCACAGGAGGGCGCCGCGGAGGGTGCAGACGGCGGTGAGCGAGAAGAAGAGGCCGAAGACCACGTGGTTCGCCGCCAGGAGGCCGTAGCCGGCGGCGACCGCCGCCCCGAAGGCGATCTGACCGCGCACCGTCGAGGGGGTCGTCGCGGGGTCGGTCACCATGTAGAAGGTGAAGAGGAGGAACGACATCCCGGTCATGGGGTCGAGGATGGGCGAAAGCAGGTTGCCGCAGAGGAAGTGGCGCGCCGCGGCCTGCAGGGCATAACCGCCGAGCCAGGCGAGGATGAGCGGCACCCGCCAGGTGAAGCGAATGTTGAGGAAGCTGCCGGAGAGGACGATCAGGGCCGGCAGCGCCCAGGCGCCGGCGTCGCTGAGGTTCTCGGTGAACATGTAGGGCTGGGCGATCCCCACCCAAGGGAAGGCGAGGAGGGTCAGGGTGATGCCGAAGTTCGAGGGGTTGTAGAAGTGGCGGCTGCCGCGCTCGGTGGCGACGCGGAAGATGTACTTGCTGGCGATGGCGGCGACGGCGGCGAAGGCGATCGGCGCCAGGCGCTCGTTGGCGTAGAGCAGCATGGCCACCGCCAGGCCGGTGATGTGCGGCGAAAGCAGGAAGTCGATCGCGGCAGTGCCGCCGGCGAGGAAGCGCGGCCGCCGGCCCTTGAGGCGGGCGTCCAGCGACTCCAGGAGGATCTCCGTCGCGTAGGCGGCGAGGACTGCCACGATCGGCGTCGCCCACGACGGCTCGAAGCCGAGGAGGGTGTGGCCGAGGACGTTCAAGACGGTGATGGCGGCGGCGAACCGCCGCAGGGCGGGGAGCCGCAGGTCGCGCTGGGTCGGCTCGCTCATCGCGCCGCCTCCGTCCGCTCCCTGTCGGCGGCGAGGGCGACGATCGGCTGCGCCGGCCGCCGGGGATCGAGCAGCAGGGTGTGCCACCCCGGCCGCAGGGCGACGGTCTGGCGGTGGATGCCGGCGGCGTCGCGCCAGGCGAGGTCGACCGCCAGCGAGGTCGCGGCGAGCAGGCGGCCGAGGCCGAAGTGGAGGGCCGGGGCGCGCTTGCCGGAGTGGCCGTTGCCGCCGTCGACCTGGCCCACCAGGCGGCGGCCGTCCGGCAGGTGGACGACGGCGGCGGCGCCCACGGCCGGCCGCGTGCCGCTCCCCGCCGGCAGCCGCAGGTCGAGGCCGAGGAACGCCCCCGGCCGCGGGCTCCGGTTGCGGTAGAAGTAGGAGGTCTCCCACTGGTTGGCGACCGCGAAGTCGAGCCGCCCGTCGCCGTCGACGTCGGCGATGGCGATGCCGCGGCTGACCTGCGGATCGCCCATCCCGAGCTCGGGGGCGACGTCGAAGTAGCGGCCGGAGGCGGCGCGCACGAAGAACGGATGGTGGAGGTGGCCGGAGAGGTCGTCGCCGGGCTGGAAGCGCGGCCAGGCCCAGGGGTGGCGGAGGAGGTTGTCGTTGCCCATCGCCAGCTCGTGGAGCTCGGGCCAGCGACTGCGCTGCCCGCGCACGAAACCGGTCGCCTGGAGGGCCTCCGGCACGCCGTCGTTGTCGAAGTCGGCGAGCCGGGCGTCCCACGACCAGCCGCTCCGCGACAGGCCCAGCGGCTCGCTACGGTCGACGTAGGGGGCGATCCCGTCCTTCATGCGGGCGGTCTCGCCGGTGCTCATCCAGACGAAATGGCTCTCCTCGAGCGCGTACTCCTGGGCGATGTTGCTGACGTAGATGTCGAGCAGGCCGTCGCCGTTCAAGTCCGCGAAGTCGACCCCCATGCCCTTGAAGGAGTCGCGCCCAAGGACCTTGGAGTTGGGGGTGGTGAAGCCCTTCTCGCCCTCCAGCACGGCGAAGCGGGGGTGCCCCGGGGTCGAACGGTTGTGGAGCAGCCGATCGTTGCCGAAGTCGTTGGCGAAGTAGAGCTCCGGCAGGAGGTCGCCGTCCAGGTCGGCGGCGCCGATGGCGAGAGTCCAGGAGCGAGCCGTCTTATCGTCGAAGGCGCCGGGGACGTCCGCGAAGACGGCTGCCGGCTCGGCTCCCGAAGCTGCGCTCTTCCACAGGAGCAGGCGGTCGACGCCGCCGTTCTCGGAGCGCGACATCGAGCGCTGCATCCCCTCGCTTCCCGGGTCCTTGGCGTCGAGGATGCGGGAGCCGTCGGGGAAGTAGTTGCCGACGACGAGGTCCAGGTGGCCGTCGCCGTCGACGTCGGCCTGAGTCAGGGCGTTGGTGTACCAGCGCTCGCCGCGCTCGCCGCTCTGAGGGGGAGGCACCGCTTCGACGGGCTTGTAGGCGGCGGCGGTGAGCGGTCCGGCGGGGGCGCCTGGAACGGGGGCGCGGCGCAGGAAAAGCACCGGTGTGCGTCCCCAGTAGTAGACGAGGAGGTCGGCGCGGCCGTCCTCGTTGAAGTCGCCGACCAGGCAGCCCATGGGCGCCATCGTCGCCGGGTCGTAGGGGAGAGGGGCGGGATCGAGAGTGAAGAGCGGGTAGCGGTCGCCCGTCCCCGGCACCGGCGCTACCAGCACCTCGTCGAAGCGCGGATCGACCTGGCAGCTATCGTCGGGCAGGCCGTTGCCGTCGACGTCGGCCAGCGCCACCCCGGCGCCGACGCTGGAGATCCAGGCCGAGATGCGATCGAGGGTGCGATGGACCTGCCGCACGCTGCGCGCCGGGCGGTCGGCGGCGGCCGGCGGCGCGGGGAGCGGCGAGCGCGCGAAGGCGAACCGCGAGGCGAGGTCGGCGCGCTCCTGCCGCGAGAGCTGGGGCAGCCGCGCGAAGCCATAGAGAGAGAGGATGAGGAGGATGGCCGTCGCCCGGACCGCGTGGCGGCCGAGCCAGCCTTGTTGTCCGTTCCCGCCCTTCATGCGATCGCACCCCCGGGGGAGAAGCGGTCCTGCAGGCGCTGCCGCCAGACCTCGAAGGCGGGCTCGGCAGGCTCGCGGAGCCCGCCGG